>NZ_LGUG01000004.1:1088472-1284158 GCF_001274715.1 Aneurinibacillus migulanus
GCATGCTCGTATTTTTTTGTTGTGACAACTGGGCGGACCGATTCCACCCATCCATTCGCTTCTATCCGATATTCCGGTAGTCCATCATTGTCTATGTCCACTGGGTGGAGAACAGGAACATTGCTCGTAGCCGCAGCAGCCGTTCCATTATGTATAAGTCCAGAGAAAATAAAAAGACAGCACAAGAGACAGAGAATGATACTTTTTATGTTTTTCATGTTCGATCCCCATTTTCCTAAGTGATATATATTTACATTCTGCATAGATAGGTCTTTTGCCTTCTTCCGTATAAAAAATTCAATATTTGTTTGCATTATTGAAGATAACTCCCGTTTCAGAACGTCCCGTTATCAAGTAGAATTTTACTAAAGAACTTTATTTATCCAATTCATAAGTCCTGGTTAGGGGTGAGGGAGATGGAAATTGTACAGTTCGAGTACAGAGGAAGAGTAGAACTTGGAAGGATGGAAACGGCAGAAGGTGAGCTTCTGAACGTAGAGGTGAAAAATCCGGAGTCCTATATGGTTGGAGACTTTATCGGATTTTTCTATGGGGGAAGAAAGTTCTCAGTAAAAATCATAAAAAAAGGACTGCAGCATATTTGCCTGTTTATTCCGTTGTTCGAGACGAATTTTCCGAATAACCGGAGAAGATGGCCACGCGTTCGTGTCGACTTGAGCGCTTTTATCAATGATTATTTAAGCGAGAAAATCTACGAAATCCCGCCTGATTTGCGAATACGTGTCATTGATTTGAGCATCCAGGGGTTCGGATTCATTTCACCCGAACCGTTGAGAGTAAATCATTCTTATTATTTGCTGTTTGAGGTGCCTGATTTAGCCATTAAAATAAAGACAATCCATTCGTCATGAAAAGCTTGCTGATGACGGCTACCGTTATGGCTGCGAGGTCTTATCAATTACAAAGAAAGACTTCAACGCACTGCGCCGCTATGTTCTATTGCAGCAGCTCATTAAGAGTGTTGCGCCGCATTCTCAGACATAGTGGCTTAAAGATCACGAAAGAAAAGGCAGCTTGACCTCAGAGCAATTTGAAATGGCGGGAGAACCAGTAATCCTCAAGGACACGCTCGACTCCCGAAGCGACGATATGCTGAAACCCCTCTTCATCTGTAGTAAGCCAATTGTTAGCTTCATCTTTGAATACAGGATAGAAATGCCCCTTCTTAAATAATAACGGAGCAGAAGGCGTTTCAATATAATCTTCGGTCGTTCTGGCGTGAACGTCCCGGATACATTGCGCAAGTTCCAAAAGTTGGCTCCTCCTTACTTTCGCTTACTGGCCAATTGACATGAATATTTTTATCCTGGTCTAACGGGCAGTAGCCCCTCCCCTTCATATGCGCTACATGGGGGAGCTGTCCCTATGACCCCGATAAGTGCAACTAACCATCAGCGGATGATGAAGAAACTCCCACTGATAGAAGTTTTACTTTATTGTATAGGAAAAATGCCAAGAAACGAAGAGAATACACTATTTAATTCATAGAAACTCCACTTTTTTCTTACGAAGTCCTATTGTATATTAAGTAAATATACCTATAATTAAGGTATAAAGATATAAAAATGTGATGTGCTTTAGAGACTAGTGCCATTTCGCTGTTTATACAGTGAAAAAAGGAAGAGTAGGAAGAAGAAAGATGGGGTGGTAAAGATGTTTTGGGGACCGATTAGTTTAATGGGATTTTTTTGTACGATTGTGTTTCTAGGATTTGCATTCATCTCTCTTTTTTCCGTATTTAGGAAGAAAGGGAGCTTTGTAAATAGCATTGTTGGAATTGCACTCTCGGCTGTCTTTTTCGCCGTATTCGCATTCGGAGCAGTAAAAGTTCAACAGAACAATGAAGTAGCCGGAGATAAGTTGAATCAGAGATCGGTTGCGGTGATAGCAACACAACTACATACAAACCTAAAAAGATAACCTGCCTGTATAAAGGGCAGGTTTTTCTTATAAAAAAACGAGTGGGGGAATTTTAGAGAAGAGGAAACGTGTTTGTGAACAAAAATGGATTATTTGCTCATCATCTTTTCACAAATGATACATGTACAGAAGAATAATGGAACTATAATAAAAATGCAGCAAGCAATGTTTCAAAATTACTTGCTGTATCACTTAACTTTTTGGTTTTTCTTTATATTGAGAGGTGCTTATTATGTTCTGGCTTGAATTCCTCATTGTACTTATTTGTATCTTCGTTGGTGCGCGTCTCGGAGGAGTTGGACTTGGAGTAATGGGGGGCGTGGGGCTCGCGATTCTAACTTTTTTCTTCCATCTACAGCCAACCGCTCCGCCGATCGATGTTATGTTGATGATTGTTGCCGTTATTACAGCAGCAGGGGCGCTTCAGGCGGCGGGCGGTATGAATTATCTCGTTCAGCTTGCTGAAAAAATGTTACGTAGGAACCCATCTCATATCACTTTTATGGGACCTATTGTAACGTACTTGTTTACATTTTGTGCAGGAACGGGACATGTAGCGTATTCTGTGTTACCGGTTATCGCTGAAGTGGCGCGTGAATCTGGTGTGCGTCCGGAACGTCCCATGTCCATCGCTGTAATCGCCTCTCAGCAAGCGATTACTGCAAGTCCGATTTCAGCAGCTACAGTAGCACTATTAGGGCTTATATCTGGATATAATATTCAGTTGATTGACATCCTAATGGTGAGTATTCCTGCGACGTTTCTAGGCTGTATGATCGGTGCGCTGTTTGCCAGTCGTATGGGCAAAGACCTGGACAAAGATCCTGAGTATTTACGTCTGGTAGAAGAAGGACAGGTCCCGTCCTTCAACCAGCATGAAGAGCAACAGCCGGTAAATCGTCGGGCCAAGCTATCCGTTTTTGTATTCCTGGCAGCTGCGTTTGCTGTAGTACTGCTCGGCACCTTCCCAGAACTGCGTCCGGCATGGGAGGTAGCAGGCAAAATCGAACATATGGCGATGCCGGTAGCGATTGAAATTGTCATGCTTACTGCTGCTGCATGCATCATTTTACTATGTAAAGTCAATGTAGATGACGTAGTGAAAGGAAACGTATTTATAGCGGGGGCGCAGGCAGTTGTCGGTATTTTCGGGATTGCTTGGATGGGCGATACATTCTTTGCCGGCAATATGGAGCTATTGAGTGGATCGATTAAGGGAATGGTTACTGCTGCACCGTGGCTGTTTGCTGTTGCGTTGTTCCTGTTATCCATCCTTTTGTATAGTCAGGCAGCGACTGTCCGTGCACTTATGCCACTTGGTATCGCGCTTGGTATTCCGGCATCATCGTTAATCGCCATGTTTCCGGCAGTCAATGGCTACTTCTTTATACCGAATTATGGTACGATAATTGCGGCGATTAATTTTGACCGCACAGGTACGACGCGCATCGGAAAGTACATACTCAATCATAGCTTTATGATACCAGGGCTTGTATCTACCGTATCTGCTGTGGCCATAGGCTTTATACTGGTTCAATTCCTTTTCTAATTACAATCTTACATTACAATATAGGAGATGTTTGTAGACATGGGAGACAAAACATATCGTGTAGAGAAAGACTTTCTTGGTGAAAAAGAAGTTCCGATTAATGCTTACTACGGTGTCCAGACGATGCGTGCCGTAGAAAACTTTCCGATTACAGGCTATCGTATTCACGAATCGCTCATCACAGCGATGGCTATCGTGAAAAAAGCGGCAGCGTTGGCCAATATGGAAACCGGTCAGCTTAATCAGCGCCTAGGAAATGCCATCGTACAGGCGGCACAGGAAATTATTGATGGTAAGCTGCATGATCAATTTATCGTAGACCCGATTCAGGGTGGTGCAGGTACATCCATCAATATGAATACGAATGAAGTGATTGCGAACCGAGGTTTAGAAATTATCGGGGAAACCAAAGGTAATTATTTTCAATTAAGCCCAAATACGCATGTTAATATGGCGCAATCAACGAACGATGCATTTCCGACAGCCATTCATCTGGCTACACTCTCCATGCTCGATAAGCTGCTCGTAACAATGCAGGAGCTACATGACGCATTCGCTGAGAAAGCGAAAGAGTTCGACCATGTAGTTAAAATGGGGCGTACCCATCTGCAGGATGCAGTTCCGATCCGTCTTGGCCAGGAATTTGAAGCATATAGGCGTGTATTGGATCGTGATATGAAGCGAATTAAACAATCGCGTCAGCATCTATACGAAGTGAACATGGGTGCGACTGCAGTAGGCACAGGATTAAATGCCGATCCTAGGTACATTAAAAGCGTCGTGAAGCATTTGGCTGACATTAGCGGCTTCCCAATTGTCGGAGCGGAGCACCTCGTTGACGCAACGCAAAATACAGATGCGTATACGGAAGTATCGGCTGCGCTGAAAGTATGCATGATGAACATGTCCAAAGTGGCGAACGACCTGCGTTTGATGGCATCCGGTCCACGTGTCGGGCTGAGCGAAATCTCGTTGCCTGCCCGCCAGCCTGGCTCCTCAATTATGCCAGGTAAAGTCAATCCGGTTATGGCCGAGGTCATTAACCAGATTGCCTTCCAGGTTATTGGTAATGACAACACCATTTGTCTGGCATCTGAAGCGGGTCAGCTTGAACTGAATGTAATGGAACCAGTCCTTGTCTTTAATCTGCTGCAATCCATTAGTATTATGAATAATGGCTTCCGCGTGTTCCGCGAATATTGCGTTCAAGGAATTACGGCGAATGAAGAGAAGCTGAAAGAATATGTAGAGAAGAGTGTAGGTGTCATTACGGCCGTCAACCCTCATCTGGGATACGAAACGGCGGCGCGTATCGCCCGCGAAGCGATTCTAACTGGCAAGTCGGTACGTGAGCTCTGCTTGTACTACAATGTATTGACAGAAGAGGAACTTGACCTGATTCTTGATCCGTATGAAATGACGGACCCGGGTATTTCTGGTGCAGCATTATTGTTTAAAGATTAGATAGATTGTCGGAAAAATAAAACCGCTGCCCAGCAGGCATCTGCTTCACCAGTATCGGTAAGCGCAGCGAAAACGATCGTCTCTACATCGCCACCCGGGGCTGCAAGTGAAAAAGCTAAAAAGCAACAAAAATGGTCTAATGATAAAGACTATAAGTATAAGGAAAAGTATGAAAAAGAGAAAGAAAGCCATAAAGATAAGGATGATGATTAAAGAATCCGCCTATGGGCGGGTTCTTTTTTTATCGCATAAGAAAGTAGATGCCGCGATAAAGCAAGCAAGCGGCATCTACTTTCCTCCGAGCGAGTTTTTCTTATTGTGTCTGTTTTCCCGCTCTGGAAACATGTTCGTTTAATAAAACGGCACCTCCAACACACACTAACAATACTTCGAACAGGAGGTGAAAGAGTATGGCACAAAACAGAAACAAATTACTTGTTCCTCAAGCAGAACAAGTGCTTGATCAATACAAATATGAAATCGCGGCTGAATTTGGTGTACAATTAGGCGCCGACACATATGCCCGTTCTAACGGTTCCGTTGGTGGTGAAATTACCAAACGTTTGGTGAAATTATCGCAACAGCAACTTAGTGGTAAGTAATCAATCGAATATATATGGAAAAAAGCGGCTGACTGTTTACGTCTGCCGCTTTCTGTCATCCTATATGGATAGATTCTCCGTTATTGTGCTATAGCCTCCGGCATATGCAAGAACTTGAGAACTTCATGCACAGATGCCTCGCCTTGATCGATGCAGTCGGGCAGTCCGGCTCCATGATATGGAGCACCGGCAAGAAAAATGCCAGGTAACTGGGCATGTAGTTCAGCCTCTAGTTTTGCCATTCGCTGTTGATGGCCGACCACGTACTGCGGACGAACTTGTTTCCAGCGAGTAATATGATAAAACTCAGGCTGTTGCTCAATTTTCATGATTTTATTCAAGTCGGTCAGCACGGCCTTGATAATCTCTTCATCCGGTTGATATACAATAGCGTCCTCATCGGCGCGCCCGACGAAGCATCGCAGAAGCACCTTTCCCTTTGGTGTTGTTTGAGGCCATTTTTTGTGTACCCATGTACAGGCTGTGATATGATAGTTCGCATTGCGCGAGACAATAAACCCTGTTCCGTTAATGTCTTGCTTAATCGCTGTTTCAGGGAAGGCAAGTGCTACGGTTGCCACGGATGTGGTTGGCATTTCTTTTAGAAGATTGATAAAAGGATAAGCCGATAATGTGTCGCGTGTCGTTTTGGCTGGTGTTGTCATTACGACGCTATCCGCAGCCATAACAGTTCCATTGGATAATTGCAGTTCATATCCTTCATCTGTTTTACATATCTTCTCAACCGCAGTGTCTTTACGGATGCAGACCGGGTCTAACCGCTGTTCAATTGCTTCTACCAGAGATTGCAGGCCGCGTTTGAAAGTCAGGAACGCGCTTGGCGTTTTCTTGTCAGCAGAAGCCTTAGGCTGCTTTGGCGTTGTAGAGCGCATACCGAGAATCAGGCTGCGGTATTTTCGTTCTACATGATAGAATTGCGGAAAGGTTGACATGAGGCTCAAATCGTCGATATTTCCCGCATACACACCGGACAGCAATGGCTCAATTAAATTTTCCACTACTTCATTGCCAAGACGGTGACGGAAAAATTCACCCAGAGAGCGATCTCCTTCCCCTTGTTCGCCGCGAGGTAAAACGAGATCAAGTGCCGCCCGAAGCTTTCCTGCCGGGGAGAACAGTGAAGTTGTTACAAAGGGTGCCAACTTAGTTGGAATTCCCATGATGGCACCGCCCGGAATCGGATACAGCTGATCGTTGTTGAGAATATACGCTTGTCCTGTTTGATTGCGTACCAAGTCGTTTTCAAGGCCTACTTCTTTTGCCAGACGGGCTGCGCTTGTTTTTCGGGCCAGAAAGGAGTCCGGTCCCCGTTCAATGACAAAGCCATTTGTATAATCGGTCTGTATCTGGCCGCCCAATCGTTCCGACGACTCCAGCAATACATACCTGATAGGGAGCTTTTGTTCCTGAATCGCTTTCTGCAGATAATATGCGGTTGTCAGCCCGGTGATGCCGCCACCGACAATCGCGACTGTAAAAGCTTGCGTACTCATGGTTCATCACTTTCTTTCTTCTAGCTTCTTAAGGACAGCAGATGCCAGCGCTCCGATGAACATTTCGTGTGTATTTGGCATCGGCGGGCGGAAATAATGAACGCCTAGCTCATCGGCCAGATTTTTACACTCATAATCGTTATCGTATAGCACCTCAAGATGATCGGAGACGAAACCGATCGGACAAAATACCATCGTAGTATACCCTTCTTTGTGAAGTCCACGCATTCTGTCCAATACATCCGGACCAAGCCACGGCTCAGGCGTGCGTCCCGCACTTTGCCAGGCAGTCGTATAATGCGGCACGTTCGCCATTTCTGCAATCATGCGCGCATTGTCCGCGATTTGCTGCGGATATGGATCGTTCATTTGCTTAATTTTTTCTGGTAGACTATGCGCCGAGAAAATTACAATTGTCTTCTCCTGTTCCGTTTCTGAAATCGATGCATATGTTTCCTGTAGCCGTTCTGCCCAGTAACGGATGAATGCCGGCTCTTCATGCCAATTATCAATAGAATAAAGAGTCGGTCCACCTCGTTTTTCACTTTCTTCAAGGGCACGTCCATTATATGATTTTGCGCTGAATGTCGAGTAATGAGGGGCCAGTACGATACTGACTGCCTCTTCGATGCCGTCTTCGTTCATACGCCGTATACCGTCTTCAATGAAGGGCTCTATATGTTTCAGGCCAAGGTATGCTTTGAATTCATATTCGTCCTGTATGTGATTGAGCTTGGTTTCAAGAGCGGAGGCCTGCTCTTCCGTAATGCGGGCGAGTGGGGAAATCCCTCCGATTTTCTCGTAACGATCGGTCAATTCTTGTAGCAATTCCGGCGTCGGTGTGCGGCCGCGGCGGATATGAGTATAATATGGCTCGATTTCCTCGGTGCTGCGCGGCGTACCGTAAGCCATTACGAGAAGTCCCATGCGATTTTTCGTCATTCTTATACCCCGCTTTGTTTTTGTGTTATTTTTTCGCCGAATAGTTGTGAATGAATGCAGTGAGGCGTTGCAGGGTTTCAACCTTTACCTGCGGATATACTCCGTGCCCCAGGTTGAAGATGAAGCCCGGCGATTCCATACCTTCATCCAGAATTTTTTTTGCTTTCTTCTCCAATTCCGGCCAATCAGCCAGCAGAAGACCTGGATCGAGATTGCCCTGCACGGTTCTGCTCACACCTTGCTGACGGGCTTGCGTGATGCTTGTTCGCCAATCAAGTCCGATTACATCAAGCGGCAGCTTATTCCATTCCTGAAGTAGATGACCGGCCCCGACCCCGAACATAATTTTCGGTGCGTTTTCTTTTTCCAAGGCAGAGAAGATACGGTTCATTACAGGAGCCACGTATGTTCTGTAATCTTGCGCATTCAATGCTCCTACCCATGAGTCGAACACCTGAACAGCTTGCGCACCGGCATGGATTTGCGCTTGCAGGTACGTAACTGTCATCTCTCCTAGCTTGTCCATTAAAAGGTGCCATGCTTCCGGGTTCGAGTGCATGAATGCTTTCGTTTTATAATAATTACGTGACGGTCCGCCCTCAATTAAATAACTGGCCAGCGTAAATGGAGCGCCTGCGAATCCGATGAGTGGCACAGACAGTTGCTCACGCAGCAGCTTGATCGTATCAAGGATATATGGCACGTCTTCTGACGGGTGAAGCGGTTGCAGCTTCTCCACATCTTCTTTACATGTAATCGGATTATCGATAACGGGTCCGATGTTCGACTTAATCTCCACATTAATGCCCATCGCTGGCATTGGGGTCATGATATCAGCGAACAAAATCGCGGCGTCCACGTCCAATTGTTCGATGGGAAGCATAGTAACTTCCGCACATACTTCCGGGCGATGCGTAATCTCGAACAGTGAATATTTCTCACGAATCTTCCGGTATTCCGGCTGATAACGGCCAGCTTGTCTCATGTACCAGGCAGGTACACGATCGTGTGCTTCGCCGCGACAGGCTTTTAGAAAGTTATCATTAAATGGCTTTGTGCTCATTTTGCCACACCTTTCCTTTCGATAAACATAAAAACGATAAAAACCTTCCCTATTGTACGATAGCATATCTTGCTTTTAAAAGGTAAGGAGTTATTGTGACAAGTATTCTTCAAGAGGAATTTTCGCGGCAGTATGTAGGTAAGAAACCAAAAGTAAAAGCGGATGTAAGCGAAGCAGCTGCCTACATCCGCATAAAGTGAAATTTCACGCTATAGGGCTGTATTGCGATTACGCCTTTGGTGTGGGCGGTTCATCGCCAGGTTTGGCAGATGTAGCATTAACTAATTTTTTGTTAATAAGTACCGGAACGATATCAACTTCATTAAGCCGTCCGCAATACAGTACTTCTTCTTTCCCATGTTGCTGGGCGAGACGTTTTCCTGTCGCTGTCTCTAGCAAGAAATCCGGCAATGATTTTCCGATTTGCAAGTAGCTTGCTTCAAGCGCTTTACCTAGGTCACAGACCTTGCTCGCGGGTACGAGGCAGCGAGCGAGATGAACCATCATACCGGCAGCTAATCCGTCTTCAAGCGCAAACTCGTGGCGGGTACCTGCACAGTATAGCGTAATATCCAACTGGCGCCTGATGGCTTCTCTAATGCATGCATCAGCATTAAGAAAGCAACCGATAAGCACATGTGCGGCACGGGCCGCTTTGCTGATGGCGATCGTACCGTCAGTCGTCGTTAGTACAAGCTGTTTGCCGGCCTCATGGGGAATGCGGAATGCGGTAGGAGAGTTGCTGTACTCGAATTCCGCTACCTTTTTTCCATGTCTTTCTCCGGCGCATACAACGTTCTGTGAGCGCAGAGCCTGCGCCTGCCCGATCGTTTCAACGGGAAGAACGGAGGCAAAGCCACAATTGAGCGCAGCCACGATGGTGCTCCCCGCTTTCAGCACATCAATCACAATAACTGTGCGTCCAGCGATCTGCTCCTGCCGAATTTCCTCTACTGTCTGCACGACTTCAATCCTCATGTTTCCCTCTTCCTCTCATTCCTCGGGTTTTCTGCCTTCATATTATGCCGAATGAAATATGGGCGTTCCCCCTCCGAAGATATATTCCGATCTGTACATGCATACGTTGAAAGAGAGAGGAGGGGATACGTGTGCTGGAAAAAGCGATTATCGGTATGGCAACGTTGCGTCTTCTGTCAGGTTCGCTGGAAGTTCTGGCTGCACTTATGATTATTAAAGTGAATGAAGTAGAAAAAGCGCTATTGATTAATTCTAGTTTAGCATTGGTCGGGCCTCCAGTTCTCCTACTAACGACGATGATTGGCCTTATGGGAATGGCTGACCGGATAAGCCTGACGAAAATTCTATGGATTCTCATCGGTGTGACCTGTATTTTAATCGGAGTACGTAAATAGAAAGGGGGCGTATATATGCGATATGTGACGCAAAAAGGAGATACAGTTGCCAAAATTGCCAATCGTTTTGGTACTAGTGTCGCGGGGATATTAAGTGTTAATCCATCACTTGGACGAAAGAGGTATTTGGTTCCCGGACAGGTAGTAATCGTACCTGATACGGTGTCCACCTACGAAACACAAAATGGTGATACTCTCTATTGTATTACGCGGCTATTCGGTGTATCACTGCAAGAATTGCGATTGGCGAATCCTTGGCTTGGAAGCATTGCACAGGAAGAGATGCTTGGGCCCGGGACGGCGCTTATGATTCCACCCACTTGCCTAGACGGAATTGTTCGCACAAACGAGGAATATACGCCATACGATCTGGCGAGGGATACAGCGGCATTGCAGGAGAGCTATCCGTTCTTGCAGATGGTAACGATCGGTCATTCTGTTGCGGGAAAACCGTTGCGGGCGATCCGGCTGGGAAATGGACGCAAGGAGGTATTCTACAGTGGGGCATGGCATGCTAACGAATGGATAACGGCGTCCGTGTTAATGAAATTCGTAGAAGATATGGCGCGAGCCTATTCCGAGAAAGAAAAGCTGCAGGGATATGATATCGAAGAGATATGGGATCGGTTCAGCATCTGGATTGTACCGATGGTAAATCCAGACGGTGTAGAGCTCTCAGTGCTTGGTATTGATTATGCTTATCCGTATTACGGGGAAGTGCTGGCGATTAACAACGGTTGCGATAATTTTACAGGATGGACCGCTAATATCCGCGGCGTCGACTTAAATCACCAGTGGCCGGCGTTATGGGAGGAAGAGGCGAGAACAAGTCCACAGGCGCCATTTCCTCGTCATTATGGGGGCCCTTATCCATTATCTGAGCCGGAAGCACGAGCGGTGTATGAGTTTACGAAGGGTCATGATTTTCTGGGGGTATTAGCGTATCATTCGCAGGGACAAGTAATCTTCTGGGGATTTCAGCATATGGAGCCTGCCGGCAGCGAGGAAATTGTCCGCCGGATGCAGACGTTGAGTACGTATACTCCCGTGCATACGGCAGACAGTTTTGCTGGCTATAAAGATTGGTTTATTCAGGAGCACCGCCGTCCTGGTTATACCATTGAAGTGGGGGTAGGTGTAAATCCTGTACCGATTGAGCAATTCGATTCGATTTATCACCAGAACCAGGGAATTTTGCTGGAAGCGCCCTTGCTGTTTGAACGATATATAACCGTCTAGTGCATCATATCCCAGAGCTGTTTGCCGATGAGCAGCGCAGTCACACTGACAAAGAGCGGTTTTACATAGCTTGCGCCTTTGCGGATGGCTACCTGCGATCCGAGCAACGCGCCTGCCACCATCGCAATGCCCATTGGAATTCCGTACTCATAATTTACGGCACCTAAGGCCATGAACATAGCAAGGCCCGCAATGTTGCTAGCGAAGTTAAGTACCTTGGAATTTCCGGCGGCACCGACAAAATCGAATCCCATAAGAAGAAACGCAAACAAAAGAAACGACCCTGTTCCGGGGCCGAAAAATCCGTCATAAAAACCGATAATAAGAGCGGTCATAATGGCGAAAAATACAATCTTCTTCGTTGCACCCCTATATGTAGACTCGTTGCCCCAGTCTTTCTTGAAGAGCGTGTAAATTGTGACCAGGATTAACAAAACGACGACAAGCGGTTTGAGGAATTCAGGTGGAATCTTTGTTACTGTATAGGCGCCTATAGCTGAACCGATAAGCGAGAGCGGAAACAGCCACCCTACCATCCGCAGATTGATTTTACCTGAACGCATAAATGAAATCGTACTTGTGCATGAAGACATGGTGCTGGCCAGCTTATTTGTCCCAAGTACTACCGTGGACGGAAGACCAGTCAACAGCAAAGCTGGGATTGAGATCAAGCCTCCGCCGCCAACGACTGAATCGATGAACGAGGCCAGGAAGCCCGCAGCCATAATAAACAGCAGCATGTCCGTACTGATATGTTCCATACTACCCCTCCGATAATGACATAGAATAAAAGCTATATTCTACTATACTATACTTTACGAATAAATTATGAAAAAAAGAAAGAAGGTCGTTCCTGGAACAGTAGTTAGATAATAGCGACTGTTCTTTTTCTTTTTAATAATATTTCTTTTTTGAAGGAAATGCCGTTTATTCCATAATGCATATAGAGTATAATATAAACTTAGTTAAAGTAAGTAAAAGCTGTCATGTAAGGTTTGGGAGGAATGTATGGAACAGCAAGCGATTTACGCCATAATTATTTTCTTAATTACGTATGCGCTCATTATTTCAGAGAAAATCCATCGCACGATCGTGGCTATGCTCGGTGCCACGTTAATGATCGTATTTGGCATTGTAAATCAGGAAACGGCCCTGCATCATATCGATTTCAATACGTTGGGGCTGTTGACCGGGATGATGATTATTGTTACGGTTACGGCTCAGACCGGATTGTTCAAGTACATAGCGATTTGGGCGGCCAAGAAAGCTAAAGGCGACCCGATACGCATTCTTGTTGCGCTGGGACTTATTACCGCTTTTGCTTCTGCTTTTCTTGACAATGTGACGACGGTGCTGCTCATGGTACCGGTAACATTCAGTATTACACGCCAGCTTCGGGTATCGCCGATGCCGTATCTGCTGACGCAAATTTTTACTTCCAATATTGGGGGAACGGCCACACTAATCGGAGATCCGCCCAACATTATGATTGGAAGCGCAGTCAAAGAGTTGACATTTGCCGCTTTTATTTTTAATCTCGCACCGATTATTATTGTCATCCTGACCGTCACTGTCGGTATTCTTGCTTTTTGGTACCGCAAGCAGTTGAAAACGACGCCTGATCTACAGCAGGAATTGATGCAAATGAGCGCTGAGGACGAGCTATCAGACCCGACACTGCTAAAGAAATGCCTACTCATTCTGGCGCTGACTATCGCCGGATTCTTCGCTCACCAAGCGTTGCATATCGAGTCGGCGACTGTTGCGTTGACCGGGGCATTTCTGTTATTGCTCCTGACCGGCGAACATTATCTTGAGGATGCTTTGACCCGCGTGGAATGGACAACCATCTTCTTTTTCGTTGGGCTATTCGTGCTTGTATCCGGTCTGGTCGAGACAGGAGTCATTGCAAAGCTGGCACAGGAGGCAATCGCATTGACCGGCGGAGATTTGACGGCTACAGCCATGCTCATTTTGTGGATGAGTGCCATTGCTTCTGCTTTCGTAGATAATATTCCGTTCGTTGCTACCATGATTCCGATGATTCAGGAGATGGGCAAAATCGGTCTCACTGATCTTGAGCCGCTCTGGTGGTCTCTCGCTCTGGGGGCGTGTCTCGGCGGGAACGGTACGCTGATCGGTGCCAGTGCCAATGTGATTGTGGCGGGAATGGCTGCCAAAGAAGGTCACCATATTTCATTCTTGAAGTTTATGGCGATTGGCTTTCCGTTGATGATTTTGTCGATTGTTATTTCGACCATATACGTGTATTTACGCTATTTGATGTAGAGATAGAAACAGGAGGAGAGATGGAATGGTTCGTTACGAATATGATCGGGAAGGTTTGGATATTCAGGAGAGAGACAATGATCAGGACAAGGAGTTTATTATTAAGGTGAAAAATCCAGACAAATACTTGCCTGAACTGCACAAGGTCCGTACGTATTTCGCTAAGGATACGGTACATACGGATGCGTTATTCTACACACATCAGCATAATGAATACCATGTTATTGTGCGTGCGGATTATTACATTGGTTTTCTATTAGGTTTATTCAAGCACAAAATTTTATTAAGTCTGGAATGGGAATAATAAGAACGCAGAAAGGGTCCGGCAAGCCCGTTATGGCTGCCGGACCACTTTTTGTTTTAGTCCGTCTGAGCGTAGCGGTTATGCAAGTAGCGACCGGATAATCTGATTCGTAATGTTGGGGACAATCTCTAGCGAGAATGTCATTTCAATACGCTCGTATTTTTTGTGTGCGTCATAGCCGTATGGCCCAACGTTAATGACCGGCACATTAAGATTACGGATCGCCTCGTAATCCACACTGTATTTCTGACCGAAAGCCGGATTATTATCTGCTTCGCTTCGTATGCTTTCTTCATCGTCGCTAAGCGCTACGAAGCTCATATCCGAGATGTAGGGGAAGAAATGCCTGATTTGAATCGGATGCTCATAATGCGGCTGCACATATGCTACCGCCTGTTCAAGCGCCAGACTTAAGTTCCGCTCGTTCTCCGTCTTATCCGTCAGCTCCACGCGCGGTGAATAGATGGAGGAGTAGAAAATGATAATTGCTGGACGCTTATCCTTCATCCATTTCCATGCTTCCTCGACGACACGCGCAGCATACATCCGGCTATCCAGACTTGTATCTGCTAATAGCTCACGCATGTATGTCTCCATATGCCTGGTATATGCATCACCCCAGTCACGCGTAAGAAGTTCGTTCATTTCTTCATATGTATATACGCGGCTTGTCCAGGGGATTTCTTGATAAGGTTCACCGCTGCGTGCACAATAAGCGCGATACCGTTCCTCGAAGAGTTGTAGAACGCTATCAAAAGCAAGGTGCGCCTGCTCCTTCAACTTCTCCAGTACTTTTTTTGGAGACCAGGAGTGAACGAGAAAATTATAGTAGACGTAAGCTGCAAGTGCAGTCTGCACCGTATAGGAAGGCTTCAAGTCCATCTGTTTCAATGAGACTGGTGGTGCAGTGCTTTCCCCATATGCCTCATCGGATAATTCCGGGTTGTAATTAATGCGCCGTGTTAGTTCTGACGCAATGAAGTTCGGATCAAGCCCTTCAAAGCAAGCGCCTACATGTGTTTCTGCACCTGTAATGAAAAAGGACGGTAACAGTTTACCTACGGTGCCTTTATATACGTAGCGGTTTTCGTCGCCTTCGTAACGAGGGGAGACCAGATCGGAATTAATAGCCGCCACGTATTCGAAGTCGTATTGTTGCTTCCATTCCTGTAGTGGATACAGTGCAGAGAGAATGCCGTGTGAGCTGTCTTCTTCATCACATTCCGCTATAAGCACCAGATTACCGGCTAACTCCTCGGGATGCTCCGCATAGTAGCGAAGCAGATAAAGATTGCTGGCTACCCCGCTTTTCATATCAAGAACGCCGCGACCAAACATCCACTCACCAGAATCTAATTGCTGCCGAATAGCAGACGGAAGGGACTCATCTGCGAGAGCTTCCTTCAGTTCATCCGGTCGGCAAGCCTTGTCTTTCAGATGTCCGAAATCATCAATACCTACTGTATCGATATGTCCCATTAGAATCACCGTGCGAGCGCTTGCTGCTTTTGTACCACGGATGCATGCCAGAACATTAGAGCGTCTGATATGATCATTCACTGTTTGGACGCAGCGCACTTGCTCAGGGTGCTCATTAAAGTATGTCCACGACTTTAGCATTTCGTATAGCTGTTCTGCAAGAAGCTGTTCTCCTTCTGTATTGACGATGCTTTCCGTGTGAACGAGCTTTTTGGTCAATGAAAGTACGTCTTCATAGCAAGATAGCATAGGAAACATCCACTCCTTCATGAGAAAAGTAAAAGAGAACCGTATCTATTCTTTATAATCCCGGATGGATAAAGAAAGCAAGAAAAGTTTGTAAAGAAAAAACTTTTATACATTATGTATAAAAACAGCCTCATATTTTTGTTTATTTTTATTATTCTAAATTTTATATATGTTGTGTAAAATAGAATGAATTAAAGGTGTATATAAAGGGGGCCACATTTTGAAGAAAACATGGGGAATGCTAGCAATGGTTGGATTGCTCGCTATGCTGCTTCTGGCAGGTTGTTCATCCTCACAGGGGGCGAAAGAAACAGCGAACAAGCCTACAGAGGACAGCAAAACGCAGGAAGAAAAATTGAAATTAATAGAGGAAGGAACTCTATCGTTTGCTTCAAGCGGCTTGTACAAGCCTTTCAATTTTAAAAAAGACGGACAGCTTACCGGATTTGATGTAGAGATTGGCAATGAAATCGCTAAGAGAATGGGGCTCAAGCCAAAGCCTGTCACAAACCCGTGGGAAACGATTATTCAGGGCCTGAAAGGGAATAAGTACGATGCAATCATCGGTAGCATGTCTATTACACCGGAGCGTGCTGCTCAGGTTGACTTTACGGACCCTTACTATATTTCAGGGGCCCAAATCTTCGTATCCGAGTCGAACAACACGATTACCTCTAAAGAAGACTTGAAAGACAAAACGATCGGTGTGGTACAATCCAGCACGTTCAAAGACTTGGCTACCAAATATACATCGAAAGTCAAAAGCTTTCCAAGTGACGTCTACGCATTGCAAGACTTACCACCAGGACGCCTGGACGCGGTCATTACGGACAAGATGGTTGGAATTAACGCAATTAACGAACAGAACGTAAAACTTAAGACAGTAGGCGAGCTGTTATATGAAGATAAAATCGGTATGGCCGTCAATAAAGGCAATACAGAACTGTTAAATCAGATGAATAAGGCGCTTGCAGACATGATTCAGGATGGCACATACGAGAAAATCAGCATGAAGTGGTTCAACCGAAACATATTGAAATAAGTACGGTGCGCTGCTTGTCAGCGCATTATTTTTTCCAAGAGGAGGGGAAGGGATGGGAGCTTTCTTTCAAAACATTACACAAATCTTTCAAACGCATGGTCTCGCTTTTTTAAAAGCTTCGTGGATTACGATAGAAATAACAGCCGTATCGCTTGTCTTCGCCACGATTATTGGACTTATTTTCGCCTTCTTTAAAATTTCAGGCAATATTCTTCTGCAAAGAATAGCAGACATCTATATTACCTTAATTCGTGGAACTCCGCTTATCGTACAGCTAATGTTCTTATACTATGGGATTTCAAGTCTTGTGACGTTAAGCGATTTTACCGCCGGTGCCTTAGCGCTTGGCATTCATTCCGGGGCTTATATCGCAGAAATCTTCCGGGGAGCCATTCAATCTATCGATAGAGGCCAGATGGAAGCTGCCCGTTCGTTAGGAATGCCGTACCCACTCGCCATGAGGCGAATCATTTTTCCTCAAGCACTCAAAAGAGCGATTCCCCCCCTGGGTAATCAATTTATTATTGGCTTGAAGGATTCTTCTCTCATAGCGTATATAGCGGTTACCGAATTGTTCAATACAGCCCTTTCGGTGCAGGGAGAGAATTATATGCCTTTTGAGACGTATTTCGTTGTAGGTGTCTATTACCTCATTCTTGTCTTTATCTTTACTTTGATTCTAAATAAAGTCGAAGCCAGACTAGACACAGGAAGAAGTAAAACGAAAAAATCACGGGGCGAGGTGAGGGCTGCATGATTCGAATCAAAAACCTAACCAAGTCATTTGGAGAGCTGCAGGTATTAAAGGATATCAGCATGGAAATCGGCAAAAGTGAGGTCGTGGTCTTAATCGGGGCGAGCGGTTCAGGCAAAAGCACACTGCTTCGATGCTTAAACTTTCTAGAAATCGCTGATAGTGGGGAAATCCAGATTGAAGGTGAGAAGATTCATCCGCAGAAAAATAATCTAAATCATGTCAGGCAAGAAGTTGGGATGGTCTTTCAGCACTTTAATCTATTTCCTCATATGTCGGTACTGGAAAATGTAATGGAAGCCCCTGTCCATGTTCGAAAAGTAAATAAGTCAGCAGCGAGACAAAAAGCGATAGAGTTATTAATAAAGGTCGGTCTTGCTGATAAGGCGAATGTGTACCCAGAACAGCTATCTGGTGGGCAAAAGCAACGGGTGGCGATTGCGCGGGCATTGGCGATGGAGCCGAAAGTTATGCTATTCGATGAACCGACCTCGGCCCTTGACCCCGAGCTGGTGGGAGAGGTGTTACAGGTAATGAAAGAATTAGCCAAAGAAGGGATGACGATGGTAGTCGTCACGCATGAGATGGGCTTTGCTAGAGAAGTGGCTGACCGGGTCGTTATGCTGGCGGATGGCGTAATCGTAGAAGAAGGGCATCCGACCGATATTTTTACGTCTCCGAAGCATGAAAGAACCCAGCGTTTTCTTAAACAAATCGTTTAGCAAATGCTTCACTAATGGTAAACCTCACCGAATAAAACGAGTGAGGTTTTTTGTTATTTTACAGTATGGGCACTCGATTCAAAGAAAATCTAACGGTAAATCAAGCGTTATTGGAATGTATTGGATACTATTGTACAATTAAGTGAAAGTTGTAATGTACTGAAAAAGAAGGGAGTCTATGGAATTGACGGTAGATGATGTGTGCCTTGGAGAAGGTACGATAATAAAGAATACATATAAAATAAAAAAAGTCATTCATCGCAGTGAGTTATCTATCGTATATATTGGACATCATATAAAGAGCAAAGAGATTCAGATTATCAAAGAGTACTTTCCGAAGGCGTTAGCCTTACGGGATTTAGACAATAAAAGTATGCTATGCCGACTTCCTTCTTCCAAAGGAAAATACTATGAACTAATGGAAGCTTTTTTTAATGAAGCGGTAATAATAAGGGGGTTACATCATAAAAACATTGTTGAATATATTGACCATTTCGAGGAGAATGGTACAGGTTACATTGTGATGAAATACTATAAGGGTAAGACGCTCGATACATACATAAGAGAAGAAAAAGAAATCTCTATGAGTTATTTATTTAAAAATATTATTCTTCCTTTACTACATACATTACAGTTTATACATAAGCAAGGAATAATTCACCGTGATATAAAGCCAGGAAATATCCTTATTAATGAGGATGGGAGCCCGGTACTCCTTGATTTTGGCTCTGCTATTTATTACAAAAATCAATCCAATCATAAGATATTTACTAGTTCTGGATTTTCTCCTTTGGAATTTTACTCGGAAAAGGCAAAGCAAGGTAGATATTCGGATATTTATAGTTTTGCGGCTACACTATATTACTGTTTAAGTAGAAGAGTTCCATTGGACGTATCCGAAAGATTGATAGAGGACAGGATAGAAAATATAAAGCAGTATAATAAGAATATAACTTCTTTGTTATCTAGAATGATTATGTGGGGGCTTTCAATAAACAGTAGAGAAAGATGCCATTCCTTGAAGCTTTTTAAAGCCGTTTTTTATGTAGAGTATCTTCGTTTAAAAAGCATAGAGATATGGATGGAGAAGCGTGAAAAGAAAAAGGAAATGGCTAACCCCCAATTCGTGAAAAAAGATATGCACTGAAATAAAAATGGTTAATGATGATAGCTGGCATACGATAAGATTTTTTACGCAAAAAAAAGTGTCTTTCCAACATAGGAAGAATGTTGAAGGGACACTTTTTTTGCGTATGAAAAGATAAACAAAAAGAAATATAACATTTATTTACAATTGTTTTATGATGAATCTAAAAAACTAATTAATTATTTTGTTTGTGACTTTTTTCCTTTTAATGTTAGACAATAGAAGAATTTGTATAAAAACTAACATCACTTATAGAGAATAATTTACTAGTAAAAAAATACCATTATGTATAATGTTGACAAAATAAACCAAACAATTTAAGGTATATTTTAGCAATATATTCTATACTTTGGGATTATATCTTTATATTTACATTGTTTATTATGGTAAAAAGGTAATATAATTCTATATTTGGTTATATTATAAAATTAATGACTGGGTTCATCTAATTGTATGCGTAGATTTACCTAGAAGAAAGCAAGTTATTTACTTAATACAGTTAAAGGGAGGAGGGGGCTATAAAAATTTATAAGCAAAAGCGAGAGAACACTATGAAAACTCTATACTAATGGGTAAATGTAAAATCTTGTGTGCAATATGTTGAAGTGGTGTGTCTAATTGCGAAGGTAGCTTGTAAATTATTTATAGCTAGAGATGATGGACGTTATTAGTCAAACAAACAGAACCATGCTGTTCGAAGAATTTAATCCAGAAAAGCTCGATCTTATCACTATCGTTGGCGATGTAAAAGGGGTTGATAGCCTTAGTGATGACAAAATTAAGGAAATTCATCAACACCTGGTTGTGAAGAGCTTTGATGAATTTTTAGACAAATTCTCGCCCAAAGTATACTCATTCTACAATGCGGCTAATCAAAAAGTGATGTACACGCTTGAAAAGCCGGAAGGCATCGCAGAAGATTGCATATCCGAAATCCACATTGACCAGAACAACGATTTTTTAAAAATGTTGTTTACCCTCATTGATACAAAGAGAATCCAAGGAATAACCAATGTAGACTTTAAGTTTGAAAATCTGTTGGACATGATATCTCCAAAGAAAGTAATGGATGATATCCGACAAGTGAGAAAAGAAATTCACTATTTATATGGCCAGTATGAAGAGCTAGACGATGATGATCCAAAAAAGCTTGATTTTGGTGATAAGCTGAACTATTTGTTTGAGGATGCCAGCAGAAACTATAACAATGTAATGGCTATGCTGCCGCTTGCTATCAACGACATTAAAACAAGACTGCTGCTTGGCGGAGCCCAGGAGGAAAATCAAGCCGAAGCTATTCAGATTGGTATGCTTACCATTGGAGACAACGGGGAACTAAAGATTATTGAGGCCCCTAAAAGCGATAACACAGAGCTTATGGTAGTAGATGAGAACAGTAATGGACTTATTACCGTTTTTGAAGAGGATTATGACTCTGTTACAGAAACGCCTTCTTCTTACGTGAGAGATCTTGTAGTACGGACGTTTTGCCCGTTGCCTGCTGTACAGGAGCAGATCGATATTGAAATGGAAGTCCAGAATTACAATACATACCTTGAGTTTTATAAGAATGCAAAAGACGATTTTGTAAAAACGGTTAAGCCTTTAGTAGAAAAAATATTAGGCGTAAAAATGTTTTTTGACCAATATGCTACAAAAAATAAAGGCATGCAACCTTCACTCCTTATTACTAACACGAAGCTGGATATGATAGCTAAGAGTACCAACATACCAAGACTGGCAACGTATTTGAATACGGTGAACTCAAAGAATGATTTTTCGGATACTGTATGGTTTGCTATCGTTCCTTCTATCGAATTGGAATCGTCCGGAAATTCAAAAGTAAGCCGGGAGCGTTTTAAAGGAAACAAAAAAGTCGTAAAACAAGACGGCAATACAATGGAATCTTTATCCATGCTGCTGCATGTTGTTAAGGATTTTAAAATACAAGTCTTCTTCAGCTTTGTGACAGGAGAAGAAACGACGTTTAATCATATGGCTACTTCTGGCATTGATAGGTACATAGATAAGTGTGGAGTACTTGTAAGAAAAGAATATAGTGAGTTTGCTATTCCGTGTATTCCTAACTTTACGATTATTCCGAAAGACAAGTCTGGTGTTGTCATTGATAGTAAGATGCTGCAGACGGAAGAGGGCGTCAAGATTTCTCAGGAAAAGGAAGATATTCTCAAGCTGTGGATTGAAGGCGTTTATGTAGGTGCCAGCTATGTAGCTGCCGGGATCGTAGCGGCATGTCAGTGTCCGGAATATTTAAGGGAATCTTTTAGAAATGTTAGCAGGGATTATCCAGGAGTACGTTTCGATATAGAAGCCGGGGATAACAGTCTTAAGGCTGTTACGACGATGGCTAAAGAAATATCCGGATTCACAAATAGCATTAAGGACTCTATTAACAGAAAAAATTTCGGATTTGTATTCTCATCTGAGAATGCGCAGCTACAAGGACAAGATATAAGAAGAATTACAGTTTATAAAGCGAGAAGTCTTGCAATGGCGGAAGATGGATTCGATTCTATCTACAAAACGCTAGTAAGCACTTATATAGAAAGGATTCTCCGGTTCCAGACCAGCGATTTCAAACAGGATAATATTGTGAAGTTCTTCAGCAATAATCCAAGCAGTCAAAAGAGCAAATGGCTTGGTGCGCGAGGGTTTGTTAACTCTATCATTCAAGATGGAGATGACATGAACTATATTATCGATGATAAGAGCAACCTGTGTCATATCGATCTCGTGTTTAACGGAAACGTTAAGAACCTTGAGGTTACGATAACGAAAGGAACAACTGCAGCCAAAGCATAAGGGTCAACAAATGTGTGGAGAAGCTAGATGAAGTTTTTTAGGAAGATAATGAGAATGTTGGAGGTATGTTTTCAAAAATGTACCTCTAAACATAAACTTCGAAAACCAATATCGTTTTCGGAGACACTATTCAATCATAAGGAGGCTATTTCAATGGGGTTTAAACTTCAAGTTGAGGGAGCAGAAACAATTGAATTGGGTATGGACAACATCATGACAGTAACGTACGACACAGATACCCCGGATGATTCAAACGCAAGATCAACAGATGTGGGAGCCACTCTCCGGATTACAGGAAAGATCATCACAGCAACAGATGGTGATAATGCCGATGACACAATGAAACTGGCTTTATGGTCACTCGTACCGGCTGAAAAGGCGGATTGTTATAGAAAGGTGACGCTGGAAGTAATCGCTGCAGATCAGGTCATACGGAAAATCCATTTCCCTAATGCATTCGTAGTGGACTACACTGAGAGATTTGGCGATACCGAGGGTGTAGGAACATTCGAGCTGTTCATTAAGCAGAAAAAGGATAAAACAGAGATGGCGAAAGTCGAAGGCGGCTATGCCGTTTAAATTTTTCGGGCAAGAGTTTTTAAGGGACGTATCGTCCCTTAAAAATTTATACTTTTCACCAAAATAGCGTAGTAGGCGGATGAAAACCATGAAAAATTATTATGCAATATTAGGAGTCGAAAAAGACGCTTCACCGGAAGAAATAAAGAAAGTATACAGGAAATTAGCGAAGAAATATCACCCAGATGTGAACGCCGGGAGCAGCGAGTCGGAAAGAATTTTCAAGGACATCAGTGAAGCATACCGTACATTGTCCGATGAATCGTTAAGGAAAAAATATGATGTTCAGATGAATAACACAGGGGAAGAGGCAAGTAGAGCAAAGAATCAAGCAGATAAAAATACCCGAACCCATAGTGCTCATGAAACATACCAGGGATTTGATATGAGAAATATGGAAAAAAACTTTGAGCGCTTTTTTGGCTTTAATCCAAAAACGAAAGAAATGGCAAGCCGCGAAAAAAATAAAAATAAGAATCCCATTGATACAACGGACCTGTTTGAAAAATATTTTCGAGCAAAAAAAAGATAATAGGATAAATGATCAAACGGAGGAATGGATGTGAGGGACGGTTTTTTTAAACGATACATAAGCAATTTGGATAACGATGAAAAATCTTTTTGGATAAAAAGTATTGATATTTTACTGATAATAGTAGCAGTTACTGCACTTATATATGTGTATTGGTTCAATACAAACAATAGCTTAAAAATCGGATTTGGCTTCCTTATTGCAGTCGTTGCAGTAGGGTATGTAGTAAAAAAATATCGGATTTCAACGGATAATATAGAAACGGAAACAGAGATTACTAAACTCATTCTCCTGGATGAAAAGGGAGAGAGTATAAAGGAATGGTATATACAGGGGAAAACTTCCTTACTAATTGGCAAAAGCTCAAACCATAGTGAGGTTGACATAGACCTTTCCGATGCGGAGTACGCATCGCTAATAAGCAAGCAGCATGCCGTGCTGAACTACGCTGATGGAAACTGGTACATCGAAGATATCGATTCCAAAAATGGAACCGGAGTAAAGGAAGCTTATAAAAACGCAAAGAGCAGGCTAGAGACGCAAGCACCCTACAGAATTAGTATGGGAGATGTCATATACATAGCTAACACAAAGATATTATGTACATAAGAATGCACCTTGATATGAAGCAAATGGAGGAATGAACGGTATGAGTTTGGCAAGATGCGCAAATGGACATATGTTCAGTACGAGAAAGCATGGCAATACATGCCCTTATTGCAACGTTATAGTAGATTCAGGCTTGAAAAGCGAGAATCGAAGAGCGGTGGCAATAGGCGAAGACGAGAAGACCATGCCATATTTGGGGGAAGTAGAGGGAATCGAGCCTGTAACAGGGTGGCTGGTATGTATAGAAGGACCGCAGATTGGTCAGGATTACAGAATTATGGCAGAGAAGAATTTTATCGGAAGAGCAGAAGAGATGCACATACGAATCCTTGGGGATAACACGATATCAAGACGAAATCATGCTGTTATTGTCTACGATCCGAAAAAAAGAAATTTTTATTTGCTACCAGGGGATGCGTCAGGGCTGGCCTACCATAATAATGAAGCCGTATATTCACCTACAGAGCTAACGGCATATGATGTCATACAGCTAGGTAGAAGTAAATTCATATTTATTCCTCTATGTGGAGCCCATTTTGAATGGGAAAACAACACAGGCGAGGAATGATGGGCACAATGGAGGAACGAGGGCTGGAATGGATGCCTTATCTAATCGTAGTCGTCTTTATCATTGTTTTTCTTTTTTTAATTTATATAAGGAAACTTCTGGGGAAAGAAGAAGAAAGATCGGGTATTCGGATTGGTAATGGACAAACGATAGGGAGACGGGACGAGCAGGATGATTATTTCTCGACTGTAACAACTTTGCATGGAACAATAGCCGTATTAGCCGATGGGATTAGCGGACTTGCAAATGGAAGAATAGCCAGTACGATCGCTGTGGATATATTTATCAAGAAATTTTTGGAGCTGAATCATGTAAATGATATCCCGCATTTTTTTACGGAGGCTTCCCGTTTAAGCAATACGGAAATAATAAGAAGCTTGAAAGGAGCAAATGGCGGGACCACATTAGTTGTTGCTGTTATATCCGATGGCTATTTGTACTGGGGAGCAGTGGGAGACAGCTTGATCATGATTTTTAGAGATAACGAGTTTATAAATATCAACCATAAGCATATTTTAGAGTCGGTACTGGAAGAACGTTACCTTACAGGAGAAATTACGAAATATGAAGCCCTGGATAATCCGATGAAAAATAGGCTCATTAACTATTTGGGATATGAGGGTTTTAAGAATATAGAGATTTACAAGACGCCGATTGCGCTGAATAAAGGGGACAAGATTATTCTTTGTAGTGATGGGGTCTACAACAGTGTAACGGAAATAGAATTGGAAAAAATCCTTTCGAAAAATATCTCTCCTTATGATGCCGCCCAGGAAATCATTGAAGCCGTTAACGATAAAAGGTTAAAAAATCAAGATAACGCTACAATCATCGTACTAGAAAACGGCTAGTAGGACATTTTTGTGTGTAAATAAAGCTTTGGAGAAGAGAAGGGGCAAGGAGTGCGAATGAGAAAAGACAACAGCGAGTTCAAAACAGCGTTCCTATCCGAAGCAGGTACGTTCATAAACAATAAAGACTATTTTGCATTCATAGAGCTTGATGATATAGCCTGCTGGGTGGTAGCGCACGGTCTGGACTCGGATAGAGAAGTAGAAAGTGCTGAAATGGCAGTACGAAGCATACTGGGAAACATTATGAATAATCCTACCATGTCCAGAATGAAGATAAAAAAATACGTACAGGAAGCTCATAAACTATTACAGGAGGAAAGCCATCGGGTAAGACTCAAAGCTAGCCTGGCATTAATCGTAACGAATTATACAAAAATGATCTGGGCGGTTGCAGGCAATGCCAAGTTATACCATTTTAGAAATGGAAGATTGAATTTCAAAAGTAAAGACCAAAGCCTTGCTCAGCTCATGGCGGACGAAGAGGAAATACCTGAGAGCCAGATTGAAGAGCATGAAGAAAGGCATAATCTACTGAATTATCTCGGCAAGCCATATGATTTCAAACCTATTGTATCGAAAAAATATCCGCTCACAGATGGAGATGTTATGGTGCTTAGTACTCCCGGCTTATGGGAGGGAGTCAATAGTGTAGAGATGCTAGATACGATACAGGAGGCTAAAGAGCCCGAAGAAGTAGTCGATACGCTAGAAGATGTTCTTTTAAGTAAACAAAAGCCCATAGTGAACAATTATACGGCAGCGACCATCTTTGTAAACAAGACATACAAAGAAGATCCAAAGAAGAAAATAAGAATCATAAAGAGAATTATAGTCGCTCTCGTTATCTTTGCGTTAATCGGTGGGGGAGCTATCGTCTATCAGGTACGGGCTGCGGCTAAAAAAGCGGAAAGCGTTGCAAGCATGATAGAGCAAGAGAAGAATGGAGACGTATTCGTGCAGGATGGGGATTATCCAAAGGCATTAAAAGAATATAGCGATGCCAGAAATGCGGCTGTACGAATTAAAGATCTTGTACATATGAAGTTAATAGGTAAGAAGTATCGCATAACACAGTTAATTGTAGACGGAGATACTGCCTTTAAAGATGGCGATTACACAAAGGCGTTGAGCAAATACGAAAAAGCGCAAAAGGAAGTACAAGGGCGGAAAGATTTCAATGCAAAAGAATTGGACGAAAAAGTAAACAAAAGTAAATCTCTCATTCAAATCTCCAACTGGATGAAGGAAGGAGACATAAAGTTCGAAAAACAGGATTATGCAGGAGCGAAAAGTACATATGAAAAGGCAAGAAAGGCAGCGACTGCAGCTTCATTTACGAGCGGAGAAGAGAAAATAAAAGCGAAGCTGGACGAGACAGAAGAAAAGATGTCAAGCATTGAGAAAGAGAAAAGACAGCTGGATGGCGAAAAGCTTGAAAAAAAAGGAGATAAAAGCTACGCCTCACAAGATTTTAAGAAAGCTATCGAGTCGTATGCAACAGCTCAAGAGGTATATCAGGAAATCGGTATGCTTGAAAAAGTTTTAAGCATGGAGCGAAAAATAACGAAAGCAGAAGAAAAACTAAATCCGGTTCCAAAGGAGGGAGCTGTACCGGAAGCTGATTCAGGAGCACAGCCGAATGGTTCAGTAGCAAGCGGCAATACGGAGCAGGCGGCGGAGAAAGGAGGAAAGTAGCGGTCATGAAAGATATTGTCACAGATAGATTAAATAAGATAGAAGATTTGGAACAACGCAAGCTGCTAAAAAACATTATGACAGGCGTTTTTTTGAACCTGGTGGACTATCAGGAGGAAATGAATAGGAAGCTGGAGGAAAAGGTTTTTAATGAGATAACAGGCACAACAGAAAACCTTGATATTTATGTCACGGTATGTTCCAGAGATGAGTTGGACCCCATACACGAATTTCTATATCCGATGATACCCGGGGACGCAGAGAGAAAAAGCTGTAATATGAGAAATATTGTATCCAAGCTAAGCGCTAAGGAAGAGGTCCATTTATTGACACTATTCTTGCAATGCGACTTCGTGAAAATAAAAGAGCTTGCAAGTAGTCACAGAATATTTCATGGAGAGATGATTACGACAGAAGGACAATATCATATCCAGGTGAGCCTTCAACAGAATAAAACATATATGGACGAAATTGAGAAGCTGTACAATATCTTTCAAAAAAACGGCATTCCGTGGAGAACGGTAAATCATCCGTATGCGAATAAATTTTTTGATGCTGTGCTGGTTGGGTACGAAGGAACGCTGAAGGAAGAGGAAGAGATACAGGAGATAAGAATTAACCTTGAGGAATACGAGGAATACAAGCGGCTTAATATGATTCCCTTATGGAACATAGAAAGAGTAGAGCTGAAAAACCTGGGCTTTCCCATTCCGGCTATGGATAAGGTGAATTTTGAACATATCCTTTCGCTGCGAAAACCGGGAGTAGAACATGGATACCTGGTAGATGGGGAAGAAGAGATGATAAGGTACATCAAACGCACACCAGAAGAATTAATTGTCGTTTCACCTCAGGAGAAGTCAGGTGTGTGGAATGTGCTTAAGGTTACACAACCTGTAAGTGCCAAGAACAATGATGTAGAATACGAACTCGTATCGAACAAGCGAAAAAACAGTTTTATGGATGCATTCATTAGGAAGCAGGCCATAACTGTCCGGGCAAAAGGAGAAATTAGCAGGATTATATATTCATTTGAAGCAACAAAAGATTTTGAACTGGATCATATAGAAATTAAGGAACAAGTAGGTGAAACAACAGAAACATACAATATGAATCCGTTCATAAGTGATCATGTGCGAAGTGAAAAGGATAAAAAAGTGATGAAGCTTCGATTTCGGGTAAACGGGGACAATAGCTTTATCCGCCATGACATACTGAGCTTTCTCGTATCGGAAATCCAGATGTATTTCCCGGAATACAAGTGTGAGGGTGACCTGTCTTGAATTACATCTGGGACTTACTCATAAAGGCAGAACGTTCAGGGCTTACGAAAAGAGAGATTTATTTTGCTGCCGCTAAAGTATATTCCCCCTATATGGAATTAAGCCATGAAGCAATCAATACGAACGTTGTCGAACAAAATGTAGAAATTAATCCATACTATAGATTTTATGATATTTTTCGGGACTTATTTGACATTAATAATCATGAGGATATGGATTTGAAAAACGCTTTGTTCGATATCGTTGTTCATTTTCTAGCGGATATCGACCGCATACAAGGGATGAATAAGCGGGAGTACTATATCAAGTTTGCGCTTCGTGATATTGAGAACGGAATGTTCGGGAGTGGTGTGAGAGAAAAAATAAATGTATTTGACAACGAAGAAAAAGAAGTGATTGCGAGTAATGTTTTACGGCTGTATGAAACGGGAGAGTCCGTATATTTATTAAAAGATACGATCAGGAAAATATTTAAGCACTCTGTCATTTATGCAAACTGTGAAGAAAAAGATGAGCTGTTGATATATATCGGTCAGGAAGCAAATGAAACAGCGCAGGCAAAGCTGGAATGTATTAAAGAAATTTTTCTTCCTGTGCGCTTTCATACGGAAGTCTACTGGAAGAAGCATTTCGGTATTATCGATGTTAAGGAAACGATGCGAATAGACAGTATAGCACTTTATTGACGGATAGGAGGGGAGGCTGTTGCTATGAGTAAATATTCATACAGATTGCACCTGCATAAAGCCGGGTGGGACGAAGAAAGAAATACGGTTAGGTATACACGGGATGAGCTTTCTGAAATGACAACATTCCAGCTCAGAAATATATGCTATAAGGAGAAGCTGGTTAAAGGATTAATCAATACGCTTGATAGGGAAGCGCTTATCCAGACCATCCTGAAATTTCGTAGCGCCGAGAAAAGCCTTCTCATAAAGACCTTCAAAAAAGAAGGGTTCGAGAGAGTGGAATCGGCGTTGGAAAAATATTTACATACTCCGCTTTCAGACAAAGGGGATATAAAGATTCCAGCTAAAATGAATCTCTATATCGGATTAAAGATAGATAAGCTGGACAAGTATCATGTGGAAGTCGGAAGTAGTATTACAGAGTCCAATGTGCTGCTAGTAAACGATGCACTTGAATTATGCGCGATTCTTAATCTGATAAAAGATAAATCCGGTACATACTACTTGACGATGGAAAAAGAAGTAGAAATAAAAAGGTCTGGAAACAGAAATTATAGCTTTCTGTTTTTTAGGGAGCAGGATTCGGAATACATATACAAAGTCTACTATGAGGACAAGCCGCTTCCTCCTGCAAATCTTCATTATTATAAAGTGCCTGTTGCCGACCTGGAGATTAAGGATCTTGAGGAGACGGAAGCCGTTCTAGCTATCGATTTCGGAACGTCGAATACGACAGCCGGTACTTATCTTGATAGTGGATACGTAGCTTCGCCGTGCAGCAATGATTTGTTGAACGGCAGGATTCAGTTAAACAGTATTAATTTTGTCGCATTTCCTGATACCTTTCCTAAGGAAGAGGAATGGATTGAAATTCTGCCGACAGTGGTGAGCATAACGGATTGTTCCGATCCTGAGAACATAGCCTACGCTTTTGGATATGATGCGATGAAATATATGAAGAAGAACGGATATAGCAGTCATGCTACCGTATTTCATGGCATCAAGAGATGGGTGAGCAATTATACGAAAACCGAGGAAGCGATAGACGTACAGGGGAATACTGCACAGGTGAAGAGAAGCGATATTCTGCGAGCATATCTCTTGTATGTCATAGGGATGGCAGAGCATCAATTCAAATGCAAGTTCAAGAACCTGCATATTTCCAGCCCGGTAAAATTAAAAACACAATTTCTGGAGATGTTTACAGAAATATTGCCCGAATACCGCATCGAAGCCGAAAATGCGCTGGATGAGGGGATGGCTGTGCTTTTTAATACGATCGCAAATCAGATAGAGAGAAGCAGCTTTATCGACGGGGAAGCATATAAAGCGCTCGTTATCGATTGCGGCGGAGGAACAACCGATCTCTCATCCTGCCAGTTCCGAATTGAAGACGGGCATATTTCTTATAAGATTGACATTCATACGAACTATGAGAACGGAGACACGAACTTCGGAGGAAACAACATCACCTACCGGATTCTGCAATTTATGAAAATTGTGTTTGCGGATTACTATCGCAACGGCAGAAGTTCAATAGACATCGACAATCTCATTGATATTCCCGGAACAGACATTTTCAGGCATGTCGACGAATTTGGGATCAGCTCTGTGTATGAGAACTTTGAAGCAAGCTATCGTGAAGCGGAAAAGGTCATACCAACCCGGTTTAAGGCATATGAGAACAAGACGCTGGACGAGTACCAGCGAGTAAAGAATAATTTCTATTTTTTATGGGACATTGCGGAGAATATGAAAAAAGAATTCTTCCGTAAAACAGGTATCCTCAGAAATCGTTTTTATTCTGAAAGTGGGAACCGAAGAGAAAACGACATGAAAATCACAACGGTTGATCGCTGGTTTTTATCTGTACGGGAAAATGAGCGCTATAGAGATGTATACGAATGTCCGGATGTCGTTTTTAACATCAAGGAGATCAATCAGTTGATCAAAGCCGATATTTACGAAATTGTTCGTAAGTTTCTGGAGGACTTCTATCAACAAGGAACGCTTCAGGAATATTCCATCATAAAGCTGACAGGCCAGTCGTGCAGGATTGATGTTTTCAAGGAGGCGTTAAAGGAATTCGTACCGGGCAGAAGCATTGAATTCAGACAGAAGTCAGAGGATACGGGAAAGGTGCCGGATTTAAAGCTGGCCTGCCTGCGGGGAGCCTTACGGTATCTCAGCGCTCAAAAAGCAGGGGACATCGAGGCGCATATTACGAATCACGCTCCTATCGTCCCTTACTCTGTAACTGCCTTTACCCATAATCAACAGGAAAAAACACTTATTAAAAATCAGGAAAGACTAAGCCAAACACAGGGTTTTATATCGAAGCCTGTTAGCGTTGCCGAGATGGAGTTCTACCTGAAGGAAAGCGAAGGAACTGTACGGCACAAATATGTATACATGAATTACGCTGAAAACTACAAGCCTGTACTATACCAGCACATCGCTGAACTGTACGGCAAGAACATTCCTCAGGATGATACGGATTCTATCGTGAATGGGGAAGTGAAGTTTTTTGTGTTTGCCGATAAAGATAGCTGGGGATTTCATGTCGTTCCCGTAGCAAGACGAAATGAGCGACTGTATTTAGGTAAGAAGCAATTTTTCGCCTTTGAGAACGATCTGTCTGAGCTGGATTATTTTGATGGATGGAAATAAATCATACACACCTGTTGAAAGCACACAGTGAAGAAAGGAGGGGGAATGTTGTTTGCAAATCTCTATCCGAATTTCAATAAAGGCAGAATCCTAAAAAAAGAAATGCTGGAGAATCTAAGGGACTATCCAAGGAGCTTTATTGATATTTATTTTAAGGGCTATTCTGACGGGATTATTGCGGGGGCTGACATAGGAGTAGGAGAAGACGAGCTTACCATTGGAACAGGAATTATCAAGCATAACGGGATGATGTATATGCTTGAAAACGAATATCGCCTTCCCTACCATGCTACAGGTGCAGAAGCAATTATTAAAGTACGGTTTACAGAAAAAGCTGAGCATAGCGACTTCATCTCGTATGGTACAGAAATCCTTCTGAGTCAGGACATGCAAGTAAAAAGGGATGAATATGAGCTGGGGCGATTCAAATTAAAGGAAGGGGCAAGGCTGCGTTCGGAGTATCAGGATTTTGCTGACCTTGCTACAGAGTACAATACGGTAAATATTATCCATGTACAATACGCAGGAGTGGAAAAAAGCACGCTCCATCCTTATATTCTGCGCTATTTTGCAACAGACATCTTGAAAAATAACAGCTCCAATCCCCATGACATCATGTTTGCGATGCAATGTATGAATCAGCCCACCGTAGACAGGGACCTGATTCTTTACTATATAGCAAACAGGCTGGAAATCCCGTACACACAATACTCCAACGAACAAATACATAAATACCTGGGGCGCATTGTAGAAGAAGTGAAGAGAGGGCATCGCGTAAGGCCGGGAACAAGATACGGCGGACCGCAGCGGGTCATCGTGGATTAATGAGGAAAGGTTGGTGAGTCTAATGGAATATATGGATGAGAAGCTTATTGAATTAATAAATTTTATGCAAGAAAAGGCGGCACAACAGGCTGAAGAAGATGACAGGGAAGAGTTACTCCTAGAAGAGATGGAAGAAATCAGTTTGTTGGAGAATAGAGTACAGATTAGTTTGCCGCGGGCTTTTGACATTATGTCCCCTGAGATTGCCGCTTTGAAATATCCTTCTGAAAAAAGACCGAACGTAATCTATACGGATGAAAGTACCACCATTAATATCGGTTTCAACTATACGAAAACTCCTCTCGATAGTAAGGAGATGGATGTCTTCAAGGATGACATGGTGCAAATCCTGCAAAAAACCCAACCGATAGCCCAATGGTTTGAAGATGGCGTCGAGGAAGTAGACAGGGAAACGATCGGATATTGTGAATTTTTAGTTTCAGCATTGGATGCGAATGTATATGTTCTACTATTTTTTGTGGAACTGGACGGAAATGCTTTGTTATGTACGTTCAATTGCCTGGAACATGAAATGAAAGAATGGAAGCCGATTGCCAGAGAAATTATGTATTCGGTAAAAATACATACCGTTGCGAAAGGGGAAATAGACATATGAGTCTTTCCGTTATCGCCTATAACAATCTGCAAATCTCTCCCTACAAACTGACCAACTTGATCGATCTAAAAATAACGAAGAAAATGAACGATCATGCAAGACTGCACTTTACAGGCATCGTATCTGAGGAACTCAAGGACAGCTACGTTGATATAACGGGAGTAGACACGAACATTCAGGTTAATCAAATAGATGAAAACTCATCTAGTACACCGCTGTTTGCTGGAGTGGTAGTAAGCATTGAAATAAAAGCAGTGAGAGACATCTATTATATAGAAGTAGAAGCGCTCTCCCATACGTATACGCTGGATATTAAGCGGAAAAGCCGCTCCTTTCAACATAAGGACATGCCCTATTCCGATCTGCTGCAAGAAGTAGTATCCGGTTATCCGGGTGTCGATGCTATGGACACGGCTTCAAATGGTGCCAAGCTTGAAAAATTCACAATCCAGTATCAGGAGACGGACTGGCAATTCCTGAAACGGATGGCATCCCGTTTTCATACGGGGCTCATTCCTGCGTCTAGCTTTGATAAACCAAAATTCTACTTTGGTGTACCGGAAGGAAGCTTCGGCGGAAAGCTGGAGGATTTCCACTACACAATCAAAAAACGCTTGTCTGATTTTCGGATTTCTTCCGAAAATGAGAGAAAAACGGGCATAGAAAGCGACTTCATTTACTATGAAGTAGAAACCGATAAGGTGCTAGACATTGGCAGTGAGGTACAGTTAAAGGAAAAAATGCTTGTTGTATGTGAAGTATATACCCAGATGAAAGACAGTCTGTTAAAGCATCAGTATGTAATATGCTCTAAAAAAGGAATGGAGCAACAGACAGTATACCATCGAGACATTACCGGGGTGTCCGTGCAAGGGAAGGTCATTGCCGTAGAGAAAGACAGCGTCAAAGTCCATCTTGACATAGATAAGGAGCAAAGTATAGCAAAGGCATGGTGGTTTCCTTATTCAACCGCCTATACAGCGGAAGGAAACAGCGGATGGTATTGTATGCCTGAGCTGAACGATTATGTGAGGATTTATTTTCCGAGTCATAAAGAAGAGGAAGGTGTTGCGCTACACTCTGTGCGCAAAAATAAAGAAATCACAAACAAAAACAAGCTTAGTAACCCGGATGTGAAATATTTCAGAACAGCGTTTGGTAAAGAATTGATGTTTAGTCCCGAAGAGATTGTCATCACGGGAAAAGACGGGGAAGTCTTTATCAAATTGAATGAAAAAGACGGTATTCAAATTTTTAGCACAAAGAATATCCATATCATTTCGCAGGCCGATATTACGATGAATGCGGAAAAGCGAGTCACCCTATCCGCCAAAGAAGAAATCAATCTAACATGTAAAGAAAGCAGGATTACACTGAACGGTTCCACAAGCATCAGCGGAAAAGAAGTAAAAACAAACTAAAGCAGGAGAGGAAGAGCAGGAATGAAGAAAGCAGACGTGCTACAGTATTTCATCGAAAACGAGGTAGAAGCGAAAAACCTGGAAGGTCTTCTGGCTTTGGAAGCATACTTTCAAGCCCACAAAGATGAGCTGATCTCTGATTTCATCCACTCTTTCAGGCGACTCTGTCGCAAAATCAAACATATGCAAGCCTATGGAAAAAAGAAAAAAATCGGGACCATTACGTATTCCATGTTACGTACAGAACTAAGTGAAGGACGACCAATATACTTGCTGGATGCTTATGATACATCATGGTTTCTCGATCGTACCGAATGTCAGGACGAGTACCATGCAGGATGGGCGTTTCAGTTTTTGGATGTCGTAGAAAACGATTTGGAGACGATCAGTAAAACATATATGGGGACGATTACCGTCCCTGATATCGAAAGGATTAAGCTGCGGCTGGCAGAGAAATACAATCAATACGTCGTCAGTCTGGCCCGCTATGCGATGCCACAGGCGATCGCTCTGCCCGAATATGCGGAAATTGAAAAAGAAGAAGAACTGGATATTCTTGTAGGTGAATATTTCGATACGAGTGAAATTGTATACAAAGAAGATACCAGAGTAAAAGATGCAGAAGAAACGAAGGAATGGCTGGAAGAAAAACACCAGTATGAATATGCATACGAAGTATTCGCAAACCTCGACTTATCACACGGTAATTATGAAGAAATAGATTTGCGGTATGCCAATATGAGGCAAAGTGATTTATCGCGTAGTAGCTTGCGCGAAAGCCTGCTGCTTGGTACGAAATTTACCGACTGCAAGCTGCAAGGAACTAATTTTAGCCACACGATGATTAGCGAAGCTGACTTCAGTAACAGCGATCTTGCGGGTGCTACCTTTTACGATGCAGAAGGCTCGGTTGGTTTGCTGGAAGGGGAGCCATGGAGAATGCCAGGATTTGTTCCGACGAGCTTTGCGGGCGCTGATCTGGAGCGGGCAGATTTTGAAGAGGCAAACCTGCAAGGCGCTATTTTTATCGGTGCCAATCTTACAGCTACTAATTTCAAGGGTGCAAACCTGAAAAATGCACTATTTTCTGAGGCGGACATGCGGAACGTCAAACTGGATGAGCAGCAGAGGGCAAGTATTATCTGGAAACCGTAACAGGTGGAGGGAGAGTAAGCAGATGAATTATTTCATTATGTCGCACGATGAACGAGTCTATAACGCCGTAAAGCCGATGGGTGTATCACAGGTCATTACAAAAGAAATGCTCGATGAAGAACACATACGAAAGATGAACAAGGTGCATTTTCAGTTTCCGATTAGTGAGCAAAACGAAGCTGAATATGTGGACTTTATTCAAAAACCGATTCCGCTCGTATCGGATCGTTGTAAACAGCTTATGGAAAAATACGTTCCGCATATGTGCTTCAAGTCTGTCGTATTGACGGATCAGAAGCAGCCACGTCAGGATGTATACTGGCTCATTGTACCACCCCGGGTTCATTGTCTGTCCGTAGAAAATGAATTTCATAAAGATGGAACGGTAAAAAGGCTGATCATTGACGAACAAAAAGCTGCCCCTTACAAAATTTTTAGAATCGACGGCATTCTGGAAGACTATATTCTCATCAGTCTAGACGTAGCGGAAAGCTTGCTGCGGAGGGGCTTTACAGGTATCCGGCTCAAAAAAGTAGAGAAGGAGGGCGTGTATGAGCGTTAAAGTCTTCGATAGTAACGGAGGAGGACAAAGCTATGTAGTGACAGGTGCTGTATTATCATGCAGTCAGGGAAGCGCCAAAAGCAAGCTGCAAACCCCGTTTAGTCATGGTGTATATAGCAGGGGAAAAGCGCAGATGAACATTATGGATTACAAACCGAATGTTAACATCATGCCTTTCGGCGTGTGCAGCAGCATGGCAAATCCTGCGGTAGCGGCGGCCACTGCCGCCAACAATGGCAGATTGACAAAAATGCCATGCACTCCCATCGTGACGATGCCGTGGCTGAACGGAAAACAAAATGTCCTCATTGCCAAACATCCTGCGCTAATGAACAAATGTACAAACTATTGTATATACAAGGGAACGATCAGCATCGAAGATGACGGACAAGAATAATCGATAAGGGAGGAGGAAGCAAATAAAAATGAGCGAGAATTTCGTAGGATATGGGAATATTCAGCTTGTATCACCCTATGGAGTGCAAAGCCTGAGTGAGCTGACCATCGTAAAAACGGTACAGGATCATGCTAGACTGTATGTTACGGGCATCATCCCGGAAGAGCAGCAAGCCGCTTGCATCGAAACGGCGAGCGGTGCCGATACGGTTACAGTCAATGAAACAGAGAACGGCAGTGTCGTGCGGACGCTCTTTAACGGACTGGTAGCCAACCTCGGAATAAAAGTAGTCAGAGGCATCCATTATATTGAACTGGAAGCGATCTCCCATACGCACACGCTGGATATGAAGCAGAAAAGCCGTTCCTTTCAAAACAAGGATATGCGATACACAGAAATGATTGAAAGCATCCTGAAGGGCTATCCCGGTTGCGACTATATCGACATGATCGCACGAACTTCCAAGCTGGAGAAGTGTATTATACAATATGATGAAACAGACTGGGCATTTCTGAAGCGGATGGCCTCGCGCTTTGGGGCAGTGCTGGTACCGGATGCGACGTCTGACAAGCCAAAATTTTGGTTTGGACTGGGTGAGGGCAGAGCCGGAGAGATAGCTGCACATTCATACCGTGTGAAGAAAACGCTGCCTTTTTATCGGGAGACGATAGAGAACGGGTATGCGGCAGGACTTGCTGTGAATGACTTTCTGTGCTATGAAGTGGAAACGGGCGCGTATTTCAACCCGGGGGATCGAGTCACCTACAAAGGCAAGGAATGGGTCATCGCCCGCTCTACATCGGTCATGAAGCAAGGTCATCTAACACACGAATACACCCTATCCCCGGAAAAAGGAATACGACAAAATCAGCAGGGGAATCAGCGGATTGTCGGCGCTTCTCTGACAGGAAAAGTGATCGATCGCATGAAAGATACAGTACGTGTTCACCTGGATATTGATGAGGCGCAGCAGAAGGAGGAAGCCTCCTGGTTTCCATATGCGACAGGCTATACTGCCGAAGGTCACAGCGGCTGGTATTGCATGCCCGAACTTGGTGATCGGGTGGAACTGTATGTTCCCGGTAGTCGGGAAGAAGAGGCGGTTGTGTTGACTTCTATCCGGGCAAGGGAGACAAGCTCCCCAAAGATCGAAAACCCTCATGTTACATATTGGGGTACACTCCATGACAAAGAACTGATGCTTGGGAAGCAAGAGGTGAGCGTGACCGCCAAACAAGGCCAACTTTTTGTCAGGCTCCATGAAACGAATGGAATCGAGATTCACAGTCCTCATTCCATCGTCCTTACCTCAGGGAAAAACATCGAACTGCACGCGGCAGGACAGCTGAATATGAACGCGGAGGAAGCGGTGTATTTGTTATGCCACTCCAGCAGCATGATGCTGGATGGCATCGCGGATATTCAGGGGCTGCGGATTGAGATGGATGGAGCGATGGGCCCTCCTATAGTAAGTTCGGCGGAGAAGCGGGCAAAAGAAGTGCGGAACAAGATGGAGCTTGCCCAGCAGGTAGCCGATTCGTTGCCAATAAAGGGAAGTGCCGAGGCGGAAAAAGAGGTAGCTGCCAGCATTCCATTGATGGCGAGGAGCGCAGTGAAGAAGGCTGAGGAAAAGGCATGGCAGTAAAAAAGAAGAGTTGGCTAGGCTCGCTCATAGATACTGGAGTTAACACGGTTAAACAAAATAAATATGTGAAATGGGTCGAAAAGAAGGCAAAAGAGACCTGGAATAATGTGACCAAGCCGAAGAACAAAACCCAGCAGAAGAGTAAAACACAACAAAAGAGCAAAGCCCAGCAGAAGCGCCAGCCTCCACCACCTAAAAAAACCAATTGGCTAGGTTCACTCATAGATACTGGGATTAACATGGTTAAGCAAAATAAATATGTGAAATGGGCTGAGAAGAAAGCAAAAGAAGTCTGGAATAATATAACCAAGCCGAAGAAAAAGACCCCAGCGCAAAAGAGCAAAACGCAGCAAAAACGTAAGCCGAATCAAAAAAGTGTTTCTCTCGAAGAAATAGCAGCGTGGGTATGGGGGAAGGCGAAGGATGGAGCAAGGTGGGTAGATAATAAAATTAATTCGGTTCCTCTGGTGAAGTACTGGAAAAATAAGATGAAGGCAAGGGTGATAGACCAGAAACCGCTAAAAGTAGCACAACCAAAGAATCTAAAGTTCCCAGCATCCAAAGTTAGCGGAGGGAATATTGTACTTAATGAATTAAAAGAAGCGTGGATAAAAGCAACACCGCAAGAAAAACTACAAATAGAAAAACAAGCAGAAGAAATCAGAAGGCAAATGCGAGTTGCTAATATTCCTGAGTCAGATATTATGCAATCCTATCATCAATATGTAACAATGGAAGAACTTAAAAAAGCCGCTAATTTTGGAGCTTCTGATAAAATAATATTAAGTGGAATTGCCTTTGGTTCTGCAGTAGCTAAAGTCGAGTTAACATTAGGAGCTGGGAATTTTAAACCTCAAAACCCAGCCGTTCTTTATTCAAAAAACAGACCAGGAAATGTTCCTCTTCCGAAACAGAGTAAGCCTACTCAGGGGATGGGTAAAGTTCCCGGTATGCCACCTATCGTTCAGTCAAGAATAAATTTAAGAAATGGAAGTGCGGCAGAAGGGGCGGGATTTAATCATGTACTAGATAGGCATTTTAACCCATCTAAGAATGCTTCCCAATTTACAGTTACACCCAATGAATTAAAGACTATTCTGCAAAGTAAAGAAGTTGTGAAAACTCCGGTTACACGGGCATTACAAGCAGAAATAAAGTTACCAGATGGAACAACACAAATACAAGCAAGATATGTCAGAGAAGTTACTTTAAACTCAAACATAGGTATTGATAAGTTTAGTGGTTCCCCTACAAATGTCATGACTGTATTAACCGATAAGTATGGAAATCTAGTTACTACTACTCCTGGGGTGATTAAATGAAACTAATAGGAAGCAAACAGGAACAGGATTTTAGAAAAGAGTTAGCTACTTCTAATATTATTAAGGCTCAAGGCGAAAAAGAAAGAGCAATATTGAAGGCGTTAAGAAATATTTTTGGGGAAATTAAAAGTGCTTATATTTTAAATTGGACACCTGAACAAGGTGAGGATATATTCACCATTTTAATTGACCTTGATAAAATAGCTAAGGTTGAAATTAGTAGAGTTAATAATTCGGAAGCCCCTATAATTGAAACTTTTAAGCTAAAGGATTTCCAGAAAGGTCTAAGTAAAGTATTTCAAATTAAATTAGCCGTGGCGATTGATTTGGCGAAAAAAGACCATCAAAACGGTTAAATACTGTTTTAGTACACTCAATGGTTATAAAAAAGTACTGGTAATCTATATATAACCTTGATTGGCGGGATGCCTTTCAAGGTTTCTTTTTTGGTGGGGTCTACCTAGTACCGATTGAGTTACCTTTTTTACTACTAACAAGCATAACCTCCATTATACCTGTATGATATTCCTACGATTTCTCTGTACGCACATCATGGCACATATTGAAAAATATAACCTATTCCTTGTTCTTATAACTTTCATGTCATTCTAAATATAACCAGTTCCTATCGTCTTTTTCTCTAAAAGCGTTACCTTCGCTATCTCCCGCTATTCTGAAATTCATACTCTATCGCAACTCTGTGATGGTATCTCCCAACCATTATAGGGAGAGGAACTGAAAATCATAAGGTGGTATCTAAAAATATCGCAACTTTTTCTGAACATGTAGCGGTTATTCTGTATAGGAAGGACACTATCAATCTGGTAACGTGCCAGTTTATATAGAACATACGGAAGGTCATGTGGTAAGGGCTAGTCACCTTCCCTCTAATTAAGCGAGAAATTCGTTAAAATTTTTGAGGGGGAACACATGAGCAACACCAAGCTATCCATAGACAGAATCGTCATCGAGTACAGAGATGTCTATTGGTCATTCTTTAACCCGTTTAAGCAGAACATCTGTGATTACTACGGGATTAAACCAACGATTAGAGAGAAGGGATTCAAGTACCATCTTCACATTGAGGAATACCCTGACCGTTATTTCCATATCTCGTATGAGTTATGCTACACACCAAAGTCCAAGAAGCATACGTTACGTATTGAAACACATCCTGACCACTTGGAGCATTTCCAGCCTATTCTTGATGGGTTGAAGGCAAATGCAAGTTCCATCTGGTTTGTCCGATGTGACGTAGCGTTTGACATTCCTTGTCCAATGAATCAGGTCTTTACGGCATCAAGAACAGGCAGACGCATGAACCTGTACGAGGGAACGAGGTACTATGGCAAGAAGAGCCAGCGGCAACAAGCAGGTTATTGCAGGGTGTACGACAAGTGCAAGGAGCAACGGAAAAGAAAGCGCAAGGATATTACGGGGGAGTTGACGAGGGTGGAAATTGTCTACAAGCCACAAGAGAAAATCCCGATAGGTTCATTAGTTCAGTTTCCTCCCACGTTCAATAACCTGTATTCCTGTTCTATCTTGACTAACCTCGAACCTTTAAAGCCTGAAAAAAGGGCGATGGTGTTGGCGGTTCAGCAGGGTCTAATGACGATGAGTGACTTTACGCCGCATCATAGACGAACGATTCAACAGTTGCTTGAATCACAGGAAACGGTAGACTTTGACCAGATTGCACAGGAGCAGTGGGAGGAAAACGTGATTGTGCCGTGCGCTTTACTATGCGGAACGGTAAGCCGAGTAAAAGTAGGATGATACGTTACTCAATCTCAATCAGGTCTTCAATGCGGATATTCAGAGTTTTACAGATAAGTTCCAACGTCTCAAGGTACACTCTATCTACCTTCTCAGAACAGAGATGATTGATTGTACTTGCTCGAAGACCTGTCATACGTGCCAATTCACGTTGAGAGATTCCTTTTTGTTCCAATATCTGACGGAGTTTAATATAAACTGCCATGCGAACTCCTCCATAAAGAATAGGTGACGCTTAAGCGTGCTATTGTTTTCGCTTATTATAGCACTGCTGAATAAAGAAGTCATTGAATGTTACCCTTAAGCGGTATACAATAAAAATAATGATTCGGTTAAGCGTTACAATGATTGTAATTCCTGTAACGGCGGGGGTGTTGGCATGGCAAAAGTAGTTGGATATGTACGAGTATCCACCAAAGGACAGGTAAAGGATGGATACAGTTTAGCGTACCAAGTGGAAGAGATTGAGCGATACTGCAAGGAACATGCCCTTGAGTTGCTTCACATCTACAAGGATGAAGGAATCAGCGGCGCAAAGGTCGATGAAGATGGCCTGACAATAGACCGACAAGGATTGCAGGAACTATTGGCGAGTCTTCAAACGCAGGAAATCAAGCAGGTGATTGTGTTGAACCCCTCTCGCCTATGGCGGACAGACATGGTGAAAGTGCTGGTACAACGTGAGTTAAAGCGTCACAACGTAGACGTCAAAGCGATTGAACAGCCGAACTATAGTATTTACGTTCATGACCCGAATGATTTTCTCATCAACGGCATGATGGAACTGCTTGCCCAGTATCAGCGGCTAGAGATTGCCTTGAAACTGGGCAGAGGAAGACGAAAGAAAGCCCAACAGGGTGGCTATGCAGGGGGTGGGGTGGCATTCGGCTACCGAGCTACGAAAGGACAGAAGGTATTACAAATTGATGAAAGACAGGCGGAAGTGGTTCGCAGACTGTTTACCTTGCGGCGGCAGAACCCTACATGGTCGCTGTCTCAACTTGCTTCCCAGCTACATGAAGAAGGATACCGAACGAAACAAGGCAAGTGTTTTACGAAAGTACAAGTCAAGCGAATCATTGACCGTGAGAACTTATACAAAGGTATATACACATACGGTCACATCGCATCCAAAGGGGTACATCAACCCATTCTGTAACAAGTCATAGCTTTACAATATGAACACCATGGACTGGCTAGCGTCCCACTGCGGGTCTTCGGACTAACGCTTGAACTCAGGTTGCCGACATGTTGTTCATGAATACCCAAGAACAGGAGTGAAGTCTTGTGCATCATAAACTCACGCATTTGTACATTGGTGTTGATTTACATAAACATCAGCATACAGCCGTAGTCATCAACTGCTGGCATGAAAAGAAGGGGGAACTGACATTTGAAAACAAGCCGAGTGCGTTTCCCCAACTTGTAAAGCTGGTCAAGAAGTTGGCGAAGAAAGAAGAATTGACTCCTGTGTTTGGTTTGGAAGATGTGGGCGGGTACGGCAGAGCGTTAGCCATCTACTTGAAAGACAATGGATACATGGTAAAGGAAGTAAACTCCGCTTTATCGTATGCCCAACGAAAAAGCTACCCGACTACGCAGAAAAGCGACAGCTGGGATGCGGAATGTGTAGCACAGGTGTTACTCAATCAATTGGATACCTTGCCCGATGCGAACCCGCAGGATATTTACTGGACAATCGGACAACTGGTTTCCAGACGGAATGCGCTGGTAAAAAACCTGTCCGCTTGTAAGAATCAACTGCACATGCAACTCAACTATCAGTATCCCAGCTATAATAAGTTTTTCTCCGAGATAGACGGAAAAACTGCACTGGCGTTTTGGAGTCGCTTCCCCGCTCCGCATTGCTTGGCGGGGGTGACAGAAGAGAAACTAACGGAGATTCTTCTAAAAGCAAGTGCTAGAGCCTGTTCTACTCGAAAAGCGAGAGAGATTCTTGCGCTTGTGGAAGCAGATGGAGATACGAGACGAGAGTATCAGGAGTCACGGGATTTCATTATTCAGAGCATCGTGAGAGACATCAAGTTCAAAAAAGAGGAAATTGCAGAGGTTGAACAAGCCATCGGTAATGTCATGAAGTTACTCGAATACAAGTTGGAAACGATGGCGGGTATTAATCTTGTGACGGCTTCTGCATTGGTCGCAGAGATTGGCGACATTCGTAGGTTTTCGAGTCCTGATAAGCTAGCCCGATTCGCAGGGATTGCCCCTGTCAATTATAGTTCGGGCGGCAAAGGACGAAACCAGAAAAGCAGACAAGGAAACCGAGTGTTACACGGACTTTTTTACACACTAGCAGTTCAACAAGTCCAGACAGCAAAAGGAAGCAAGATGCCACGGAATCCGTTCTTCTATGAGTATTATCATAGGAAGCTGGCGGAAGGAAAAACGAAAGGTCAAGCGTTAATCTGTGTGATGCGTAGGCTTGTCAATATCATCTATGGGATGATGAAACACAAGACCGCATATGTCGCTCCTATAGTCGAGCAGCAGAAGGCAGGATGATAGAATAGAAGGTGGGGCTAGTTTACTAGAGTACCCACCTTTCCCTTACGAGGTTGTAGCTTTACAACTAAGGGGACGGGAAAACCTAAATGGTGGCATCCTGGATATGTAGATAACTTAACGGACTCACAAATTCTTCTTGGGGTTAAGCAATCACCAAAAGGATTGTCAACTCTTGGTAGCGCTACCCGTGATCAAGCATTAAGTGCTGGTAAGGCATGGGCTGGTAAAGGATCAGAAGCAATACTCGATAAAGCAACAGGTGAAATGATTGGTTATAAGAGTAAAGATGGAATGAGAGCTTTTAGATTGCAATTTAAACCCAAAGAAGGTATGTTTAGGGCTAACTTTCAAGAAAATATCATGATTAGGACGGAATCTAATTATTATGACTATTCAAAGACGTGGGCACCTAAGCAGATTAGAAATGTTCATATTGATATTCTAGATTAGGGGGAATTTAAATGCTTATGATTAAGGCTTTAACAAAGATGTACGAAGATTGGGGGGAAGGTGTCGACGACTTTTATATTACTTACAATGTGGATATCGGACCTGTGGAAATAAATGGTGCATCAGATACGTTCTCATTTGAATTAGTAAGTCCTACAAGGTTAGATAGGATGTTAGGCCAAGATAACATTATCATTGGGAGAGGTCATTTTATAGCGAGAGACTTCAATATAAAGTCCCTAGAAGCGACAATTAATCGTATTATTAAGAAATGTGAAGATGATGATATTGAAAGAGCTTACGAAAATCTTTCGAAGTATTTCCGGTGGGAGATGGATGTATAAGTAAGTGATGTTGGTAATTTCTAATAAAAAAGAATAATTTACAAACCTAATAACAAGATCATACAATACAGCCAACAAACCAAACACGCTTGATAAACTTAGAAGGCTTATTCCAACTTGAACGATGAGGGGGAATGAGCCTTTTTTGCATGCTAAAAATACGAAGGAAGAAAATTTGAAAATGGAAGCGGAAAAACCGCCCTAGCCGAGGGCGGCCTATTCTTTAACGTCTATTTTTTTATCCATCTATGGATACAAAGGGTGTTGAATGCTCCGAGAGGAAAAGATCACCACAACGAGACACAAACAAGGCCTTTCGTCTCCCTTCCCAAGCGCATGCCCCGGCCAGGCGAAAGAGGACCGCAACTGTCTCCTTCTTCGCGTCTGCCCAGATGTTTTACGGTCCCGCCTGGCTAGGGCAAAAAGCGGCCCTCTACGCTTCCGTGCGGGAGACGAACCGCCGCTCGTTTGAGGCACGGTGTGGTGGCTATCCATTCTGGATCGTGCTGGATAATCAACACCCTTGGAAAACTATATAACTTACCAAGTAAACTTTGAGTACTTGATTAAAATTAAAAATTTTTTGCTCACCTTGATTGGCTAGAACGCCTTTCAAGGTTTCTTTTTTAGGGAAGAGGCTACTCAGTTACGAATGAATTGATTTCCTCGCTACTAACAAACATAGCCCAAAGCATGATATTCTTTTGATATCCAACATAGTTACGGCGGTGAAAAAGAAGATTGTACAAGCGAAAAAGCTGATCAAGTCTACAGTGAAAGGAACAATTCAGTATGCTGGGGAACATGGTCTAAGGATAGGGTATTGATTTAAGTATGGTGTTCATCCTAAAACTGTAAAAAACGGATTGGGGAATTAATATGGGGAAATATGTTTCGATTAGAGGTTGGTTTGAATGTGAGGAAAATGATATAGGGAAGATAAAAGAAGTATGTAATTATTTTAGTGAAAACCATTCAGAAAACCAATTGACCCATGATAAACGTAAACTGTATCAATCAGGATGGAATTTCCCTGAAAAAGTCATTAATTGGACGGCATATGTCTTTTATGGGGCGGATATACGAGAGTATCATTCTGATTTTATTAAAAAGCAGGTAGTGGCAATAGCAAAAGTAAATCCGGAGATAACAGGATACTTTTTAATTGATGATCATGACGGTGAAAAGAAAGTATGCTGGCAAGTATTTGATGGAAATCTAGTTGAAACAGAGCAAGGGAAAATATTATTTAATCAGTGAGACCCACCCATTTGAGTTAACATCTTAGAAGCAGGACAAACTAAGAAAGCGGGGTATACAACCTTTCTTCTTATTATTGCAGTCGCTTATCTTTTGTTTGTTTAGGAACCTTGTCCTGGATAAAATTTTTTACTTCATGGAGCGATGGCGCGATTGTAACCTTCAGCAACAGCTCGTCGATATGTTCATCCTTCGTTAGTTTCTGTATATCTTCATGTAAAGCTTTTGCAGCGTCTCCAAACTTCGCCTGCAAAAGCACATGTACAGCTTCTCGTTTTCCCTCTTGTCTTCCCTCTTGCCTTCCTTCTTGTCTCCCCTCTTGTTTTCCTTCTCGTCTTCCTTTCTCATGCCAGGATGTTGTCAATTCCATAATTCGTCCCTCCTCATCAGGATCAAGCTTTTGTAACTCCATGAGCAAGTGTTGTTCTTCCTCTTCACTCAATTGTAAGTAGGTTTCAAAAAATCCGGTAAGCAATGTCATACGAGCCGGGTCTTGTTCTAACCGTACCAACATGCGGAGAAACTCTTTTTTGACTTCGACTCTTTCCTCGGGTGTGTATCCCATTTTGCTTAGTAGTGCAGCCGCTATCGGATTGTCCTGTTGAATATAGTCTCGCCAGTTTTTTCGCCTTAGTTCCACTTTTAAGAACTGGAATGTCATCACATTGAAGAAAGGGAAGGATATGTGGAGCGTATCAGGTTCTTCCTTAACTTTATCGTAGCTGAAGATGGCGATCGGCAAAATGCGCCTGCGATATTTTTCATATAGTCGACTAAAATAAATGAACATACGGTCGTGGAAGGAGGTTTGTTCATACGATTGAGGCTCCACATGAATGATGATGAGACTTTCTTCCCCTCTCAGGCGTGTTTCTACAAGAAGATCGACACGTCGTTTCTCTCCTTTTAGAATATCCGTAAACAGTTCTTCTGATAAAAAAGAGGTATGCTCAAAATCAATGGCTTCATAGGCGTCAGGAAAGAAGAGCGCCATAAACTCTTCAAAAAATGTCGAAAGGAGCTCCTTAAATAAACGGTCATGATCGGTACGGCTTTGACTATCCGGGAGATTTTCTTCCTTTGACATTGGGATTCCCCCATAGGTACAATTTTATTTTTCATTATATCATGCTTCCCGTAAAGTTGTATTCTGACTATAGATGAGTACAAGGTAATATCGCAGATAAATGCTTTACCTTGTGCATTTCTTTAGAAAAAACTAGCGTTATAATAAAAAGGAAGAAGTTTTGATAATTCGAAAAATGAGGGAGTGATTTCATTTGAGCATTTCAAAAGAGGGTTTCTCTGTTTATCCGGTTATAGTTCCCACAAAATATAGCTTACGATCCTTTAATTTTTATTTGCTAGAGGAAGCCGGTTCTCTATCATTAATCGATGCCGGTATAAACTCAGAAGAATGCTGGGAATATTTTATGCAGACAATGAATGAAAATGGATTTACTCTTCATGACTTGACCCGGATTATTATTACGCATAACCATGAGGATCACGTTGGCTTGATCAATCGCATTTCTTCGATAAAAGAAATCCCGCTCTATGCCCATCAAGAATCGATTCATCGCTTGAAAAGGGACAAAGGTTTTTTTTCATTACGAATAGAATTTTTTGACCAGCTTTATCGAGAAATGGGGTGTGGTGCTGCCGGAGAACAACAGGTTCAGAAGTTGAAGGATGCTGTACGGAAAAACGAGAAAAATCGAATCCAGACAGACATTATAACGTTTGCTGAGGCGGATAGAATAGCGGGATTACAGGTTATAGAAACACCCGGCCACTCTCCTGATCATGTGGTTTTGTTACATGAACAGAAAAAATGCCTTTTTGCTGGTGATCATCTTATTAGTCATATTTCTAGTAACGCGCTTGTCGAACCTGACCGGGATGGAGAACGAATATTGACGTTGGTCGAATATGTAGACTCGCTTAAAAAGTGCTTACAACTAGATGTCGAGATACTATACCCGGGGCATGGGGAGTTAATCAACAATCATAAAGAATTGATTACGAAGAGATTACATCGTATTGATGAAAAGGCAGAAAGGATTCTGCGTTTGATTCAAAGTGGAATTTCGACAGCAAATCAACTGGCCTATACGTATTACAAGGGGAAATATGAAAGCCAGTTCCCATTGGTCATGTCGGAAATTATCGGTCACTTGGATTATTTGGAGACACAACATAAAGTCCAAAAAGAGGTAAAAGATGGTGTATGGCACTATTACGCGTATGGTAAGCCGATAAAAAAGTACGAAGTAAGGTAAATATCGAAATTTGCTCCCATGGAACATTTACATGTAAGGAGAGTGCTTAAGATGAATAGTAATATCCAGGGAAAAATTATCGCAACATGCCAACAAGGTGATTTACAAGGAATTGTTGAAGAGGATGTTCTTGCGTTTTACAACATTCCTTATGGAGAAAATCGCGGTCGTTTTCAGCCTGTAGATAGGCCTTCATGCTGGCAGGGAATACGGGATGCTGCGAGACCTGGACCTGTCTTTCCACAGCTGCGTAGCAGGCTTGCTCCAGTGATTGGCACAACTCCTGAAGAAGCCAACCAGAGTGAGGATGCATTTCGTCTAAATATTTGGACAAGAGATACGAAAGGCAAATTACCAGTTTTGTTTTGGATTCATGGTGGTGGCTTTATGACTGGAGGAGGCGCCCTTCGCTGGTACCATGGCAACCAACTGGCTGCGTCAGGTCGAATTGTAGTCGTAACCGTAAACTATCGACTTGGCTCACTTGGGAATCTGTACTTGCCAGGCGTATCAGAGGGGAATCTTGCTTTGCGGGATCTGTTAGCTGCATTACATTGGGTTCAGGATAACATCGCTGCGTTTGGCGGAGATCCTAATTCCATCACGATTGCGGGACAATCTGCGGGCGCTTGGTATTCAACGGCACTTATGGCATGCAAGCAAGCACAAGGGTTGTTTAAACAGGTTTGCTTGTTAAGTTGTCCAGGAAGTATCCAACCTATGTCTAAGGAAGGAGCTCAGCACCTTGCGGAAAGACTCTGCGAAAAACTGGAGGTATCTTCCTCTGGAGAACAATTAGCGAGCCTGCAGATTGACCAATTATTAGCTGCTGAGTCTGAATTGGCAAAGGAAATTGCGCGTCCTTATGAAGTTTCTCTCTCTTTTATTCCAATTGCTGATGGAGTTCTGCTTCATGAGGACATAATGGCAGACGCAATTGCAGTTTCAGGTGGGAAGATTACACTTATGGTAGGAACTACGAAAGAAGAAACCACTGCTTTTTTGCATGCCAATCATGATACTATCTGCTCCCTACCAGAACCCTTAGTCCTTGAGCCTTTTAGAAAATTCTATGGGGAACATGCGAAAACAGCTTTTGACCACTACAAAACTCGTCGTTTACATGCGAACAATTATACACAGATCGTTGATATGACGTCTGATCAGATGTTTTCGTTTCCGACACACCAATTTGCTTCCAATATGAGTGCGGCAGGCTCTGATACTTTTGTATATTATTTTGTATACCCGTCTCGTAATTCTTGGCTCGTATCATGTCATTGTATGGAGCTACCATTCCTGTTTGGCAACTTTGAGAAATGGGAAAATGCTCCGATGCTTGAGGACGCGGATGATGATAATATTCGCCTTCTATCTAATAAGTTACAGCAAGCATTGTTAAATTTTGTTGTGCTGGGAGTACCGAACACTGAGGACTCTATACTATGGCCTAAATACAATGTTGAAAAACGAATGACCCTAGTGTTAGATGAGGAGAGCGAAGCGGTTAGTGACCCACTCGATATGCAATCCCATATCCATGAATTAATCTTCAATTAAAGCAGACAGGATTCGTTGGTAATGAAAGGATAAGTTCATTATTTTTTCCTACGTTAAGCATTCCTGTTTAGAAATAAAAAGCAGATTGGTAAAGCGCTTGGTCATTCTTGGGATGATACCCGGTACTCGGTTCAGGCGATGGAGCAAGGGATGAAAGAAGTTGAGGAAGGACGGCAAACTACGCTGGAAGCGGGGCAGGCGTTTGCGAAAATCGCGAGTTCCGCTCAACAGGTAGCTGAACAAATTCAGGAAGTATCAGCAGCAACAGAGGAGATGTCTGCCAGCTCCGAGCAAGTAACGGCGTCGATTATGGAGATAAGTCATACGGCACGCGAATCGGCAGATAGCACCCGGAAAGTGGCGGCAGCCACACAGGAGCAATTAGCATCCATGGAGCAAATAACCACAGCCGTTGAATCGTTAAACGATATGGCGCGTACGCTGGATGAAGTGGTGCGTAAGTTCAGATTATAAGGTCGTATGTTTCAAGAGTTTGAGGGAAGGGAGAAAGGTGTTGAATATGGGAAATTCGAAGAACGACAAAGAAGAGAAAGAGCAGGAAGAGATAGCAAAGGCTGCGGCTTTTGCAGCGTCTGCTGGAGTCGACGAAGAGACGGAACAGGTAATTGTTGTTACTACATCTGATTGGAATAGCCGTCAAGCCCGGCTTCAGGCTTTTGAGAGAGCGGGAGAAGAGTGGGTTCCGGCCCTGCCTCCAATGCCGGCGGTAGTAGGAAAGAACGGATATGTATTACCTGAGGATAAGAAAGAAGGGGACGCCAGGTCGCCTGCTGGAGCTTACCTTCTCGGAACCTCTTTCGGTACAGCCGCAAAACCTGCCGGGATGACAATGCCTTACCGGTTGGTTACACGCCAGGACTACTGGATTGATGATAAAACGTCACCCGATTACAATACGTGGGTCCATTACGAAGGCAATCCAAAAAAGAGATGGAAATCATTCGAGCGTCTGGCTATCCCGTTATATAAGTATGCACTGGTGATTCGCTATAATGAAGACCCGGTGATTCCAGGCAAAGGCAGTGCGATTTTTATGCATATTTGGCGTGGGCCGCAGAGCTACACGGCCGGTTGTGTGGCGCTGTCTGAAGCGAATATACTGGCTGTATTAAAATGGCTGGACCCAAAGAAAGTGCCCGCCATTGTGCAAGGACCGGAATGTTTTCTGGCTTCATCCGCAAAGTAAGTAAAGAGTGCAAAACGCGAGACGCTCAAGCAGCTTCTCGCGTTTTGTTTATCCTGTGGGTTTTTGTCGTACAAGAAAAATCATCAGTAGCGTGCCTGCTCCAAGATAACCAAATAGCGGGTAGAGATGGTGTACAAGCGTGGAGAAGCCGAATTGGCTAATCACGTAGCAAACCATCAGCAATCCGGCGATCAGCATTCTTGGCTCAGCCCGGAATTGGGGAAGCGTCTGCAACTGACGGGCTAGGCCGAAGACATTGCCGACAAGCGTAGTGAAAATCTCTGCTAGAATTACAAGACTGAATAGCCACTGCACAAGCGGTCCGAGCGGTACGACGACCATTGCCATCGGGACTTCGGCTTGCGCGATGTCAGGTCCATGAACGAGCAATGCATAATTGCTGAGTAGAAGTAGAATGCCGAGACCCATTCCTCCGATTATGCTTCCGCCGACTAATACACGCGGGTCTCGTATCGCGCTCCCAAGTGGTACAAGTACGGCTAATGCGAGTGAGAGATTGAACGCTACATACAAGAATGGAGCGAGCGCCCATCCGGAAACAGGAGAAGGTTCAGTAAGAGAAAAAGAAGCTGTACCATTCATCAAAAATGTGTGAATGCCAATAAGAATAGTAAAGCCAAGCATAAGCGGTACGACGAGCGTATTAACCGCCATAATAGCCTGCATGCCACGCGAAGTAATGAGATACACAAGCAGCGCGGTTCCGATGATACCAATCTGATAGAATCCACCTAGTTGCTGGGCGAATAAGGCGCCGCTTCCGGCTAGCATAACACCCGTCGTACAAAGCAGCGTGAACAGCGTAAACCCGTTAATCCAGAGACCTGCTTTCCTGCCGAACACATACCGGTTGAACTGATGATAGGAAGAAGCTCCGATGCGATGAGCGATGAGCATGATTTTGGCTCCGGCAAGAATGAATAAAAGAACGCTAACCATAATAATTGGCACGCTTTTGCTTCCGTAGCGGGTAACGAATTGGAAGATTTCCTGCCCGCTTGCGAAGCCGGCGCCGACAATAGTACCGATATACGTGAAGCCGACTTGCAGCATCGCCAGCCATTGAATGGATTGCAAATTCCGTTTCGAGACTCTCACCTCTTATTCGTTCATATTGTATTATCTTATATGTATGAGATTGTCCGGGCTGATAGACTGGCCTTACACAGAGAAAAAATCTCGTTACATTTATTGCACTTTGTTTTACAATAAAAAGAAATACGGCAGGCATTGTTCGATTTTGGGAGAAAGCAGGAGGACATATACGCATGATGAAATGGATAAAAGAATGGGTGCCCGTTATTCTGTTAGCGATTGTACTAAGTGTGACCATTCGTACATACATTGGGGAAGCGGTTGTCGTGCCGAGTGGTTCCATGCTGCCGACTATTCATATTAATGATCGTCTGGCAGTAGATAAAATGACCAGTGTGGAAGATTTGAAGCATGGCGATATTGTTGTATTCTATCCACCTCTGCCTGAAAAGAAAGGCGAGCGGTTTATTAAACGTTTAATTGGTATGGGCGGTGACACGATTGAAGTGAAGGATGGAGCGTTGTATCGGAACGGCGAAAAAGTGAACGAGCCGTATATTAAGGAGCCGATGAAATATGATTTCGGACCGATTACGGTTCCTGAAGGTAAATTCTTCTTCCTTGGCGACAATCGGAATGAAAGTTACGATTCACATCTATGGCCGGAGCCATTCGTAGATGAGAGTGCTATTGAAGGTAAAGCCCGTTTCCGATTCTATCCGTTCACGGATATGCAGTCCATGTAAAAAAAGCAGCTTCTTGGCGTGCCAAGAGAGCTGCTTTTTTTCTACATAAAATATATATTTTCCTGCGGTTGTATCGCTCGAAAAAACCACGAGGCGCGTGGCATGAAGGGCGAAAAAGGCCGAGCGGCCAAGCCCACGAGTTTTTCCAGATGGAAGTTTTTATTTTTTATCAGATGCTGCCTCCTTCGAAGGAACGGCAGTTGCCGGGTCGTACGGCTTGTCGGTGGGATCTAGCCCCACATGTTTTTCATAGGAATCATATATCGCCCGGGCGATTATACCAGCGGAAGGTCCGCCATATCCCCCCTCCGGTACGATGACGGCGACAGCCAGTTTAGGGTTATCTACCGGGGCGAACGAAACGAATACCCCATTATTAATTTCTTTATATTTGCGCCAGTTGACCTTTTTAGAGAAATCGACGGAATCTGGCACATAGATGTCTTGCTGTGAAGTACCGGTTTTAGCTGCAACACGGTACGGGAAACCGGCAAACGCGTTACGCGCTGTACCTGAACTGGCAACTCGGGCCATTCCCTGATGAACAATGTTCCAATATGAGTCAGATTCTTTTAGTACACTTAGCACTTCCGGCTTGAATGGACGGACAACGTTACCGTTGATGTCAACGATACGATCCACGAGCTGCGGCTTCATACGGACGCCTTTATTCGCTACAGTAGCCGTATATTGGGCCAGCTGCATGGCGGTGTACCGGCCCTGCTGGCCAAAGGAAGCCTGTACCATGGCGGCGACCGGTCCATATTTTTTATTCATGACGAGGAAGTCCTCACCGCCGGCAGACTCGTTCGGCAAGTCTACTCCCGTCTTTATTCCGAGACCGAATGCATGCATGTATTTCTGCATGATGGGAACAGCGTTCTTCTTATATTTCTTCGCTAGATTGTGGCCGACGAGTGCCATATACGTATTGGAGGACTTCTCGATGGCCGTCTGTGGCGTTAATGCTCCATAACTATGACCGCTGTCATTGCGAATGATATCCCCCGCACCACCGTATTGGTATGCCCCCCTATCGGAATAGTAGTAGGGTGCGGTCCCTTCCGATAATCCCATTAGAACGGTAGCTGGTTTAATGACCGAGCCTGCGGGAACGAGCGAAGCTGGATGCTTATACGTTTCAAGTTGTGCTGCTTTGCCAGTTTTTGGGCGTACGTCATACGGTGCACTGCGGATCGTGCCGTTCGTGAAGGAATACTGGTTAGCCTCATACGTTTCCTGATCAGGGTTAGATGTCCAGATGTTCGGATCGTACTCCGGATAGCTAACCATAGCAACAATCTTGCCTGTTTTTACTTCCATTGCGACCGCATAGGCCGTCTTTGCATAGGAAGCATTACGGCCGGTCGCGCGCAGCTTCGGTAGGAAGTTTTTGATAAAATCCCTCGTTTCCATCTGGACGCGCTGATCGATCGTCAGGTACAGGTTATGCCCGTTTTTAGGCGGAGTTTCCGCAATTTGTCCCAGGATGGCTTGCCTGGAGTTAATTTGATAAATCCGGTACCCGTTCTCTCCGCGCAATACTTCCTCATAGCTTCGTTCGATGCCATCGTAGCCCACCATTTGGTTGGGGAGGTATGAGTCTTTACGCTGACGGTAGAATTCGATATTTTGGTTATCTGCAACGTTAAACGGACGAACATACCCGATTGCTTGTACAGCTACATGCTTGGAGTCATATTTACGTATCGGCTTTGTTACGACAGATATCCCTTTTAATTCAGTGCGGTGTTCCGCCAAATAGGCGATTTCTTCCTTAGATAAATCATATTTTAAGTCCTTCTCAAGGAATTTCTGCGTTTGACGCGGGACCTGAGCGATTTCTCCATTCTTATAGTGATAGCCTACGTCCATTTTCTTGAGTAGGTCTTCCTTTGTTGTGCCTTTTAAAATCGTAGAAAGCCGGGTCGCTAGACTGACAAAGTCCGCTTTTTTCATACCGTTTTCTTCCTGGAATACAGCCACAAAAGACGCCCGGCTATAGACAATAAGATTTCCGTGCTTATCATAAATACTTCCCCGCAGTGCGGGAATCGGAACTTTTTTGTCGGACTTCGAAGAGGCTTCCTGTATGTATGTTTCTCCTTTAACAATTTGAACATAGGCCAGCCTGAAAATCACAACAGCAAATACAGAAAAGACCAGCACAAGGAGAAAATTTAAGCGCACAAAAATTTGTTTTCGTCGCTCGTTTTCTTTTTTTTCCATGTCGTACATCGTGGTTACATCACACCCTGAATTATATAATTTCTTTCTCTTTGTCTTATATGCTTACACCGGAAGCAAAAATAATAAAGATAAGTAGAATATAAATAATGTTGAAAATCCACCAGACAAGGGGAGATTGCTTGAAAAATGCATATTTATAAGGAAACCGATGTTTATGTGCCTCTTTATTAAAAGAGAGATATTTTAACAGTAGCATCCCTAAAACAATGAGGGAAAATTTAACGATATCGAGCAAGAGCATGATTTCCACCTGAAGTATAAATTTCCATGCATTGACTATTTTACATGAAATGGGGGTGTTTTGCTATCTTTCAATCTGATCAATCCCCTTGCCGGTGAAATGGACAAGGGGATTGGTATCTATATAAATTACACTTGATATTTTTACAGGGGAGCGTGGTTGGAGGAAGGAGATTCGGAAAAAAGAAGAGGATGGATGCGCCCTGCGATCCGGCAGAAGAAAGGTCAGCGTGTCTTTTTTCGACCGCTCCTACCCACCGCCCCTCCTTCTTACCTCCCACCCTAAAAATTTGTCGATGTATCAAATCAGATGTATATAGAAGGGAGCGAGGTGAGGCAACGTAAAATTTTTAAGCAAGATTGTTACGCCTTCTTATGTTTTGGGAATAATTTGAATAAGCATAGCAGGGCGGTGAAAAGTGAGATGGATAACGTGATAGACAAGGAAAAATTATTGCTAATTTATAATCCGATAGCTGGGCAGGAACTGATCAACCGAATGCTAAGTGACATTGTCATATCGCTGCAGGAGAGGTGGGATGTTACAATTAGACCCACGCTACGCCAGGAGCACGCCGAACAAATCGCATACGAAGAGAGCGGCGGATATAATGTCGTAGTAGCTGCCGGAGGAGACGGAACTATTCACGAAGTAGTGAATGGCTTGATGCGTCTGGACAGGCGGCCTGTGCTTGGTATTCTGCCCGCAGGTACGGCTAATGACATCGCCCGTACACTACAGATCCCGCTGGATTTGCTGGAAGCGTGCGAGTTTATGAAACAGGAGCTGCCGCAGGCCATTGATATTGGGAGATGCGGTACGCGGTATTTTGTAAACTTTCTTGGTGTAGGACTTATTTCTACAGTGTCGAGCGAAATAAAAAATGAAACAAAAACATATTTAAAGCATTTTACTTATTATTTGAAGTCGTTGCAGTATTTACAGGAGGACCATCTGTTCCGGACAATGATTAAGACAGAGACGGAAACGATTGAGAAGGAAGCAGTCATGGTTTATGTAGCTAAGGGAATGTCGCTGGCAGGCATCGAGTTATTTACAGAGAATAAAATGAACAGCGGGTACCTTGAAGTGATCGTAGTAGAGAACATCGGGCTTTCCGAAATTGTTAGCGTTATGTCGTCTTATCTACGACGTGAGCCGTTTCAGCATAAAGCGATTTCCCGCCATAAAGCATCCTCGTTAACGCTTGAATGCAACCCTGCGCAAATTATCGATACGGATGGGGAAGAGAACGGAAAAACACCAGTTGATATCAAGCTTTTAGTTGGAGCGCTCCATGTTATTGGAAGGATATAAGTATGCAGTGCAGGAATTTTCTAAATACTAAAGCATATGTTTCAATCCTCCTCCTTGTGGAAAGGAATACATGTCACCACATTAGAAAAATACGAAAAGGAGCGAGGGTACACGATGGATACAAAATGCAAAGTTCAAGAATACGAGAACACAGTACAGGCATATCAGGCGGTGAATAATCTGCAAAACGCAGGATATACGAGAGACAATATGTATCTGTTTGCTCATGATAAAGATATCTCAAAAGATTTAACGGACAGAACGGATACGCAAAACATGGGAGTTAGCGAGAAAGGCGTAATGGATACGGTAGCTAATATGTTCAAAAGCCGTGGGGACGAGCTGCGTAATGAGTTCAAAAACCTTGGCTTTACCCAGGCGGAAGCTGATCGGTATGAAGCTCGTCTCGATCAGGGAAAGGTATTGCTAGTAGTGAAGGATTACCGTGATGACCTGGAGCGTTATCTATAAGGAAAAGTTTTAGGGATATGGATTTTGACAAAGAAAAAAGTGGTAAGCCTTACTCATAGGGCTTACCACTTTTGTACGTTCTTATCTGTGTTTGACTGAGGTGAGCCGAGACTCTACTCTTTTACCGATGAACCAGAGCAAGAGAATAGCGAGCAGCACAATCAGCAGCTTCCACGGTTGCTCAATAAAGGACATAAAGTCATGTCCAATAAACGAAATGACAAAAATCATAATCGCTTTGCCGAGCATGATGGCGGCCATGAAGTGGCTGGTCGGAATATTGGAAAGACCGGCGACTACGTTTACCAGCGAAGAAGGCGTGAACGGAAAGCAGGAAAACAGGAAAATGGCGCTGAAACCATGCCGATTCATCCAATTCATCGCTTCGTTCACCTTTGGATGGCGGGTAAGGAAGTTTAGGAAACGGTGCTGTCCAAGCCTGCGACATAGGAAAAATACGGTTCCTGCACCGAGACATACTCCGATCCAGGAATATAAAAAGCCAAGCCATAAACCATATGCGGCGGCATTACCCGCGACGATGGCTATCAACGGCAACGGCGGGAAGAACGCTTCGATAAATGTCATGAGAATGCCCGGCAATGGCCCGAATGATTCATATTTGGCAAGGAGCGTTAATAAGTTTTCTTCGGAAAAATAGGTTTTTAACTCTGTCCAATTCATAGTTTCATTTTACCCCAAAAAAGAAGGAAAGTGCACTGGGAAGTTGACTTTGCCAAAAGCCCCAATCATGGCCACCTTCTTTTTCGGTATATGTAACAGAAGCCTGGCGCTGCTCAAGCAATTGCTTCATTTCACGGTTATAACTAAGAAAATCAGCCGTTTTATCTCCGACAGGTACCGCTGTTTCCTGCAGGCCGATAAGCATATAGATAGTGAGGTGCGGAAGCTTTGGCTTGCGCAGCACCCCTTTCATTACTTCGGGATGGAATGCCCCGGAAAGGGAGAGAACCTTGCTGAATAAATCAGGCCTGTCCAGCGCAAGATCAAGACTTACGGTTCCGCCGAGTGAATCGCCGACGAGCACACGCTCACTTACGAGAAATTCCTGCTCGACCGCAGGTACGATTTCTTCTAAAAAGAAGGATTTGTAGATATCGTTCCGGCTGCGTCCGGTTCCATATTCTTCTGTTCGATTGTCACGCGAAACTGTAACAGCTACTATGATGAAGGGTAACAGTTTACCTTCGAGAATCATTTCCTGGGCGATGGTTGCCCCCCTGCCAAAGTTGAGGAACTGTTCACCGTCCTGGGCGTACAGTACGGGATAGGCTCGGCTCGGATCGTAGTCCGGTGGCAGATATACTTTGTAAGAGCGCGTCTCTTTCAGGTAGGCGCTCTCAAGCTCGCGGCGCAGAATGGTCCGCTTGCGTAATTTCTCGTCCATTTTGAATCAATCCTCCGTGTTTTTTATATGTATGAGTGAAAAAAATTGGACATGATAAAGAGGAAGTGCTATACTCATCGCGAATCCGAAAGTACAAAACTGTACTTGTTGTGCAACAAAAGGTGTTTCATTGCCAGATTGTTCTATTACAGCAGTGTAAACGTTCTTTTTCATATTTTATCAAAAAAAGGAGTTGTCATGATGTTACAAATTCTTTCGCCTGAAGGCAAGGTTGCAGATCAAAAGCAAATGCCTCAAGTCGATGATGCTACTCTGAAAGAATTAATGCGCAAGATGGTATATACCCGTGTGTGGGATCAGCGTGCAATCAGCTTGAACCGTCAAGGCCGCCTCGGCTTCTACGCACCGGTTGCCGGACAGGAAGCATGCATGATCGGAAGCCAAAGCGCGCTGGCTAAGGAAGATTTCATTCTGCCGAGCTACCGCGACATTCCGCAAATCGTATGGCACGGTCTGCCGCTGTATCAGGCATTTTTATACTCACGGGGTCATTTCCACGGTGGGCAGATTCCTGAAGATGTAAACGTTTTAATGCCGCAAATTATTATCGCTGCACAAATTACGCAGGCGATGGGCGTTGCTATGGGCTTTAAGCTGAAAAAAGAAAAGCGTGTCGCGATTACGTACATAGGCGATGGCGGTACATCACAAGGGGATTTCTACGAAGGTTTGAACTTCGCAGGGGTGTATAAAGTACCGGCTATCTTCTTTGTACAGAACAACCGTTATGCGATCTCCACGCCGTTCTCCAAGCAAACTGCAGCTGAGTCCGTCGCGGCGAAAGCGCAAGCTGCTGGGATTAAAGGTGTGCAAATTGACGGCATGGATGCCATTGCCGTATATGAAACCGTACGCGAAGCAAAAGAACGTGCGCTTGCAGGAGAAGGCCCAACACTAATCGAAGCGCTGACGTTCCGTTACGGACCGCATACGATGGCGGGCGATGATCCAACTCGTTATCGTGCGCAAGAAGAAATGACTGAATGGGAACAGAAGGACCCGCTCGTGCGTTTCCGTTCGTACCTTGAAAGCAAAAACCTCTGGTCTAAAGAGGAAGAAGATAAAGTAATTGAGCAGGCGAAAAATGAGATTGCTGAAGCGATTAAGAAAGCAGACACGCAGCCGAAGCAAAAAGTAACCGACCTGATCGACATTATGTTTGAAGAAAAGACTCCAGCTCTGCAGGAGCAATACGATGAGTATAAGCAGAAGGAGATGAAGTAAGCCATGGCACAAATGACCATGATCCAAGCCATTACAGACGCACTGCGTACAGAAATGAAAGCTGATCCGAACGTACTCGTGTTCGGTGAAGACGTAGGGGTGAACGGCGGGGTATTCCGCGCAACGGACGGACTTCAGAAAGAGTTCGGCGAAGAGCGCGTATTTGACACGCCGCTTGCGGAGTCCGCTATCGGCGGCATGGCAGTCGGCCTTGGCCTGCAAGGCTTCCGTCCGGTTGCCGAAATTCAGTTCTTCGGTTTCGTATTCGAGACGTTCGATGCAGTTGCATCCCAGGCAGCGCGCATGCGCTACCGTTCCGGTGGACGCTATAACTCTCCGATCGTATTCCGTGCGCCTTTTGGTGGCGGTGTAAAAACGCCGGAATTGCATGCGGATAGCTTAGAGGGGCTATTCCTGCAAACGCCGGGTGTGAAAGTGGTTATCCCATCCAATCCGTATGATGCGAAAGGACTTCTCATTTCCGCTATCCGCGATAATGACCCGGTTATCTTCCTGGAGCATATGAAGCTGTACCGTTCTTTCCGTGGCGAAGTGCCAGAGGAATCATACACAGTTCCGCTCGGTAAAGCAAATGTAGTAAAAGAAGGAAAAGATGTAACCATTGTTACTTATGGTGCTATGGTACAAACATCCCTGAAAGCAGCCGAACAAATCGAAAAAGAACGCAATGTATCTGTTGAAGTTATTGACCTGCGGACCATCAATCCGATTGATACGGAAACAATTATTGCATCCGTTGAAAAAACAAATCGTGTTGTTGTCGTACAGGAAGCGCAGAAGCAAGCGGGTGTGGCAGCTGAAGTCATCGCTCAAATCAACGAAAAAGCCATCCTTTCCCTGGAAGCTCCGGTAGTACGTGTAACGTCTCCGGATACGGTGTTCCCGTTTGCGGCAGCGGAAGATGTATGGTTGCCGGATCCGTCTCGTGTCATCGAAGGCGTAAAGAAAGTACTCGATTTCTAAACTGATCCTTCGATATCGTTCGCAATAATACTTAAAGAGGAGGTCCCATCTATGGCGTTCCAGTTCAAGATGCCGGATATCGGTGAAGGCATCCACGAAGGCGAAATCGTTAAGTGGCATATTAAAGAAGGCGATCAAGTCGAAGAAGACCAGATCATCATGGAAGTACAAAATGACAAGGCGGTTGTAGAGATTCCCTCTCCCGTAAACGGAAAAGTACTTGCTATTAAAGTAGACGAAGGAACGGTAGCCGTTGTCGGTGACGTACTCGTCGAGTTCGATGCGGAGGGTGCTGCGGAATCCGAAGGCACATCCGAGCCGCAGAACGAGACAGTGGACGCTACCGGCCGCGATGTAGGAGAAGAACTGAAGGAGAAATCCGAGCAGGCGGACGTAGAAAAAACGCCGCTGACGCAAGGTCAGGCTCCTGCGCAGCAGGAAGCCGAGCCAGTGGATGAGAACAAGCGCGTATACGCAACGCCGGCTGTACGTAAGCTGGCGCGTGAGCGTGGCATAAATATCCGTCAGGTACAAGGCACAGGTAAGAATGGCCGTGTAACCCGCGAAGACGTAGAGCAATTCGCACAAGGTGGAGGCAAAGCACAAGCAGCACCACAAGCGGCTCAAACGAAACAGGCTGACCAGGCAACTCCGGTGGCAAGCGAACAGAAGCAAGCTCCGGCGGCAGCACAAGCAGCGCCTGGCGGACTTGAAGAACGTAAGCCGCTTAAAGGTATCCGTAAAGCCATTGCAACTGCAATGACAAAATCGATGTATACTGCACCGCATGTAACAATCATGGATGAAGTAGATGTAACCAAGCTAGTAGAGATGCGTACTCGCTTCAAGCCGATTGCGGAGAAAAAAGAAGTCAAGCTGACCTATCTGCCGTTCATCGTTAAAGCTGCAATCGCAGGCCTGCGAGAGTTCCCGGAACTAAACGCAAGCATTGATGATGAGAATAATGAAATTGTATTGAAGAAATACTACAATATCGGTATTGCAGCTGCGACTGATGAAGGATTGCTTGTACCGGTTATCAAGGATGCGGACCGCAAACCGCTGTGGAAGATCGCGGGTGAAATCTCTGAGTTGGCGACCAAAGCGCGCGAACGCAAAGCGTCTGCTGATGAATTGAAAGGAAGCACATTCTCCATTACGAATATTGGTTCTGCGGGAGGTATGTTCTTCACTCCGGTTATCAACTATCCGGAAGTGGCGATCCTCGGCGTAGGCCGCATCGCGAAGAAGCCGGTCGTAAATGAAAATGATGAAATCGTGGCGGCACCTGTTATGGCGCTGTCCTTAAGCTTTGACCATCGCCTCATTGATGGCGAGATGGCGCAATTGTACATGAACTATATTAAAGGCCTGCTGCAAAATCCGGAAATGCTTGTCATGGAGGTGTAATACATGGTAGTAGGTGAATTTACAACAGAACTCGACGTGCTGGTGATTGGGGCTGGACCGGGTGGATACGTGGCGGCGATTCGTGCCGCCCAGCTCGGCAAGAAGGTAGCGATCGTGGACAAAGCGGAAGTTGGTGGCGTATGCCTTAACCGTGGATGCATTCCGTCCAAATCGCTTATTTCCGCCGCCAAGCAGTATGAACAGGCGAAAGAGGGAAGCAGCATCGGTATTAATGTCGAAGGTGTATCCGTCGACATGAAAAAAGTACAGGAATGGAAACAAAGCGTCGTCAATAAATTGACTGGCGGCGTTGGAACGCTTCTTAAAGGAAATGGCGTGGAAGTGATTCCGGGCGAGGCACTTTTCGTAAGCGAGAATGAGGTGCGCGTGTTCCACGGCTATGAAGTGAACCGTTACCGTTTCAACCATTGCATCATCGCAACGGGCTCTCGTCCGATCGAGATTCCGGCCTTGCCTTTCAGCGAGCGCATTCTTTCCTCAACCGAAGCGCTGGAACTGGATCATATTCCGGAAAAAATGCTCGTTGTTGGTGGCGGTTATATTGGTATCGAACTTGGTACTGTATTTGCCAAACTGGGAGCAAAAGTGACTGTGCTTGAAGGTATGGCCAACATTCTACCTGGTTTCGAGAAACCGATGGTACAAATGGTGCGCAAAAAGCTGAAAAAGTTAGGCGTAGAAATCCATACCGAAGCAATGGCACAATCGAGTGAAGTAACAGAAAACGGCGTAAAAGTAACAGCAAAAATCAAGGATAAAGAAGAAGTGTTCGAGGCAGACTACTGCCTGGTAACGGTGGGACGCCGTCCGAACACGGATGAGCTCGGTCTAGAAGCTATCGATATGAAGCTGACAGATCGTGGTCTTATCGAGATTGATAAACAGTGCAAAACGAGTGTGCCGAATATCTATGCTATCGGTGACATCGTGGCTGGTCCTGCACTGGCACATAAAGCGTCATATGAAGGCAAAGTGGCAGCCGAAGTGATTGCCGGCGAGCCAAGCGAAATTGACTACATGGCGATTCCGGCAGTCGTGTTCTCCGATCCGGAAATGGCTACTGTCGGTTTGACAGAGGAGCAGGCGAAAGAAGAAGGATTTAAGGTGAAAACTGGACGTTTCTCCTTCGCGGCAAACGGTCGTGCACTGAGCGTCAATGAAACAGACGGTTTCGTGAAAGTCGTAGCAAATGAAGAGGATGGACGAGTGCTCGGAGTGCAAATCGTCGGTCCAGAAGCATCCGATCTTATTGCGGAAGCAGGACTTGCCATCGAAATGGGCGCAACGCTTGAAGACATCGCGTTAACTATCCATGCGCATCCAACGTTATCCGAAGTAACGATGGAAGCGGCAGAAGCGGCGCTTGGACACGGTATTCACTCATTGTCCAAGTAATGTCTGATATATGGAAAAAGGCAGTCGGAATATCGATTCCGGCCTGCCTTTTTTTGTAGGAAAGAATGGAGGTTACACATCTGAAACTTTGCATTGGATGAGAGATTCGGACACTTCCGCAACCTTCCGCGAGTTTTCTTCGAGCGAAGCCATGGATGCGCTGATTTGTTCGGTAGCGGCTGCTTGCTGCTGAGCCAGGCTGTCGAGGTTTTTGACTTCTTTCACGATTTCTTCGATGGTGCCCGACATTTCCATAAGATTCTTCGAGATTTCTTCTACATTGTCTCGTGTGCTGGAGGCAAGCTTGCGTACTTCGTCGGCGACGACGGCAAAACCGCGGCCCGCATCGCCTGCACGCGCCGCTTCGATTGCGGCATTCAGAGCGAGAAGGTTGGTCTGATCGGCAACCTGTTTAATCAGGTTGATAACCTTGCCTACTGTGCTTAGCGCGCTTTGAGCCTTCTGCGAGTTAACCGATAGAGCGCCTACCGCATCCGCCATGCCTGTAGCACCGGCGGCGATCTCCTCGGTGGCCTGTGTCGTTTGCTCAGATGTTTGCATTAGTTCTGATGCCATATTTTTAAGCATTTCCTGCTTTTGGATAGGAGTGGAGACTGCCAGAGCCCCGATAAGTCGGCGCTGCTCATCAAACAGGGGAATACTTGTAGCTAAGTATCCAAAGCCAAACGCTGATTGCTGATGATCGACAGTGCGGCTGATTTTGCGCTTTTGATCTAGCGTGCGTCGCAGAGCTGTATTTTCAGGAATGATGCTTCCTTCTCTGAAGCCGAACTTAATATGCTTGCCTTCCCAGTATCCGATAATTTTTTCCGTGTCAGAGAGAACAAGCGTACTTTCTTCATTTAGCATGTCATAGAAATAACGGCAGGATTGTTTTAACGAGGTCCACTCGTCATGAAGATGCTGCGTTCTGTCTTTTGCGATTTCCGTCATTATTGGGAACACGCTCCTATTCGGTAAGAAATGATATTCTTTTTCTTATTGATATTTTATACTTCTTTAATCATAAACGAAAACTTTGTATAAGAGAATATGGAATTAGATAAAGGGTTTATTTATAAGCATAAAGTCCTTGTTCACTTCTTTTTTAGGAGGCTGTATGAAAATAGGGTTCCGTACTGTAAAAACAGCGCTGGCTGTTGTGTTTTCTATTTACTTGGCTCATTTTCTTCAACTCGATACGTATACGTTTGCCGGAGTGATTGCTATTTTGACACTGCAGGCGACGCGGAAGGCTTCGCTCGCTGCGGCGGGAAAGCTGTCGCTTGCCGCAGGCATTACGCTTCTTATTGGTTCAGGCTTATTTTATCTGCTAGATTTTCGTATTTATGTTGTAGGTCTTATTTTGTTGCTTGTTATACCGTTGCTGGTAAAAACGGGAGCGGAGCGCGGTATCGTGCTGAGTTCGGTCGTTTCACTTCATTTGTTCGCGGCCGAAGAGATTTCATCTGCGGTCATTTGGAACGAAGTACTGATTTTATTTTCCGGGATGGGGGTGTCACTGCTGGTTAACATGGCGTATATGCCATCACGGAAGAAGCGGGTGCAGGAAATAAGGGAGAAATTAGCGGGGGAGTGCGCCTCACTGTTCACCCAGCTTGCCAATCATCTCGAAAGTGAAGGATACATCTGGGATGGCCGGGAGATTCTATCCATCAGTGAATTAATCGAACAGGGTAAGGCGGAGGCGCTGTTGAATGCGGAAAATGCAATGACTCGCGATGAGATAAATGATTACCAGTACTTCGAGGAAAAAGAAAAGCAGTTCGAGACAATAAAACGGATGCTTGCACTCGTATCCCACGTACAGAAGGTCGTAGTGCAGGGAGAGATGTTGGCTGTGATGCTGCGTAAGCTTGCGGAGAAGCTTGGTCGAGGGAAACATGCGGAGCTTGGAGAGATGCGTGATGAGATTCGTGTTCTGCGTCGTGAGTACGAAGCAATGCCACTGCCTACGACACGGGATGAGTTCGAGATTAGGGCGGCTCTGCTGCAGATTTTAAATGAGCTGGAAAGTTATTTGCTGGCGTATCAATGATGTATAGAAAGCAATAGGTCTGCACTGTGCTGCGGGCCTATTTTTTTTACTATTGACGAGATGGAACGAGAGAAGTATATTTTCGTTAAGTAAATACTTAACGAATTGAGAGGAAGCTATAGAACGCGATGAAAAAACAAACAAATCGTGCTTTGCAAGCTGCAGAGACGAAGACCAAATTAATCGATGCGGCACTGGCCGTGTTTTCGAGGAAAGGATTTTCCGCAAGTACAACGAAGGATATCGCACGTCAGGCTGGTGTAACCGACGGACTGATTTATCATTATTTTACGTCAAAGGAAGAGCTGCTATGGGCGGTAATTGATCGGCATACACTAAATGAGTCTTTGCGGCTTATCACACTGGAAATACGAGAGGAAACAGGGCTGGAAGAGGCGTTGACTTATATATTGCGTTCGCTGTTCCGTTTGCTGGACGAGAAGGAAGCTCTTATTGCAATGTTCTTCGGTGAATCACACCGTAATCCAGCTATTCAGGAAAAGCTGAATCAATTGGTAGCACGCGGTGTACAATTGTTTGCCGGATTTTTAAAAGAACGCAGTACTATTGGCGAGCATGAGCTTTACATTGCGATTCGCAATATGCTGAATGCGCTTGTTATGTATTTTCTTATTCATGATCGTGTACAGGACAATAAGAATGAACGTGAGAACTATATCACAGTTACTGTTCATCAATTCATCAAAATAATTTCTTAACTATTTTTTTATCCAGTTCATTGAGTAAGTACTTACTAAGCGAAAGGGTGGGGAAATATGGGTGGAAGTGATCTGAAATTTGATGTTATCGTGGCAGGAGCAGGACCCGGGGGATGTACGCTGGCATATTTACTTGCGCGGAGTGGGGTAAGAGTCGCGCTGGTAGAGCGTCATAAGGAACTGGATCGCGAGTTTCGAGGGTACTTTTTTCAGCCGAGTGTGATGAAATTATTTGATCAGATGGGCGTGCTCGATGGGGTACTTGCTTTGCCTCACCGAAAAATTGACGCCTTTCACTTCATTGATCATGGAAAAAGGCTATTCTCCGTAAGGTTTGACGATTTGCCGCGCCCTTATCATTTTGGCGTAAATCTTGCGCAGCCTTTGCTGCTTCAGTTTTTAATTGATAAAGCATCTGCATTTGATAATTTTACTTTCATGAGTGGTACTGTCGTGACAGATTTGATTAAAGGAGAGAAAGGTGTATCCGGTGTACAGGTGAGGAGAGGCGGTGAATGGTTCGAGTTGTCAACAAGGGTAGTAGTTGGTGCTGACGGGCGCTATTCTACCGTACGAAAACTCGCAGGGATTGAACAGGAGAAAGAAGAACATCAATTCGATTTTGTATGGTTTGACATGCCGACCATGGGAGGAAAAAAGTATCCGTTACAAATACAAATTGAAGATGAAGGGATGCTGATTCATATACCGATGGGTAAAGATAAAGTGCAAATTGGATGGGTGATTCGCAAAGGAACATACAATGAATTGCGCAGGCAAGGCATTGAACAATTCCGCAATCGGTTGAGCGCAGTGGAACCGGGTTTACAGAGTGGGCTTGCGCAGCATTTGGTTGATTTTAAGCAATGCTCAATATTGGATATTCAGGTGGCAATGATGAAAAGCTGGGTGCAGGACGGACTGCTGCTCATCGGAGACGCCGCGCACATTGCCTCTCCATTTTCTGGACAGGGAAATAGTTTGGCTATTCAAGATGCAGTAGCTGCCCATCCTGTCATTATGGAGGCGCTGCGGACGAGTACGGGAATTCTATCGAAGAGAGAGCTTCATCTGTATGAGAAGGAGCGACGTCCAGCCGTTGCACAAATCCAAAGCATTCAACGGATGCAGGCGAACATGCTGGGTATCCGTAATCCTCTCCTGCTACGACTTCGGCGTACGGCTGTCCCTATTGTCAGTCATACACCGCTATTTGAAAGAATGCGAAATAAGCTGGCGCTTGGGGCAAAGCCTGTACATGTTGCTACCGATTATTTCGTCCGTCAGTAGTATAAGTATAGTAGTATTCAAAAGAAAAAAGGCCGGGGAAGTTCCGGCCTTTTGGTAGTATAACAGCACGATTATTTAACGGCTTCTTCTTGTTTAGCGAGCTGTTCTTTCACATAGCGATTATCCTCATGTTCTGCGCATGCTGTGGAGCAGGAGCGCTTGTGCTCATCTTCGCATTCTTCACAGCAGAAGTGCTGCACATTACACCATGGATTCGCACAGTTTATATAGCGATCGCTCTTTTTGCCGCAGTGTTTGCATTCAGAAATAATGACAGCTTCTTCAGTTTGGTTAACCGGTACAGAAATTCGCTCGTCGAATACGTAGCATTTGCCATCGAATAAGCGGCCCTGTACTTCGGGGTCTTTACCGTATGTGACGATACCTCCATGCAGCTGAGCCACATCTGTGAAGCCTTCATTTAGCAAAAAGCCGGACAGCTTCTCACAGCGAATACCGCCTGTGCAGTACGTGATAATTTTCTTATCTTTATAGTCTCCGAGGTTTTCACGAATCCATTCCGGAAACTCGCGTGAAGATTTGACACCGGGTTTGATCGCGCCGCGGAAGTGTCCGATTTCATATTCATAATCGTTACGGCCATCGATGACGATAACATCATCGCGTTGCAGGTGTTCGTAGAATTCTTTTGGGCTTAAATATTTGCCGGTTGTCTTATTCGGATCGACGTCTTGCTCGAAGCGCCAGGTTACCAGCTCTTTTTTGTAGCGGACAAAAATTTTCTTGAAGGCATGTTCGTCCACTTCGTCAATTTTGAAAAACATATCGGCAAAACGAGGATCTTGTCGTAGCGTATCCATGTACTGTTCTGTTTGTTCCTCTGTTCCGGATAGCGTACCGTTGATACCTTCGTCAGCGACGATGATACGGCCTTTTACACCTAAATTTTTACAGAAATCCAAATGTTCAGCTGCGAATGTCTCCGCATTTTCAATATGGATGTATTTATAAAACAAAAGCACACGGTATGGCTTTTGTGTTTCCAAATGCTCTTGTTGCACGGAAATCTTCCTCCTTGTTATATGTTTTGCCGGTCCGGCCTTGGCGCCATAAAGCGGTCGTATCTCTTCCTTGCGAGAAAACGACGTGGGAACACGCCGCCGCGTGCATCTTATCCCTTCCAATCCGTGGATAATCAACAGGTGTGATGGTATACTTATTAAATAAATGAAATAATGATTGGTTGTAATTGTAAATAACATAAGCATATTATATAAGTTGAGTTACGATACTATATCGTACCATAAGTATTACCGAAAAGGGAAGCGGTGATTTATAGAAATGTCAGTGTGGTTCGGTTCTTTCATTATCGTCTGGACAGTTCTTCTTGTTTTATTGCTTGCCATTGGCGGGTTCTTCATGTTCCGCAAATTCTTAAAATCAATGCCGAAGCAGGACGGAATGTCCGAACTGGATTGGCAAGACCATTATATTGACAGGACACGTCATATGTGGACAGACGAAACGACAGAGTTGCTTGATGAACTGATCAGTCCTGTGCCGCAACTGTTTCGTGATGTAGCTCGTCGCAGCATTGCGGGGAAAATCGGGATGCTGGCACTTGAAGCAGGGGATGAGCAGATAACGACTGACCTTGTTATCAAGGGATATATTCTGGCAACACCTGCCCGGGACCACAAGTTTTTGGTCGCCCATCTGCAGAAGAAGCAAATTGATTTTTCGCCGTATAAGCAACATCTAAAAATTAATGTGTAGAGGTGTCCGATTGTTTCAAAACATTCTGCAGGGGAAAAGTAAAAGCATGAATGTTTGATGAAACGGAGATGGTTACGATAATAGAGGTCACCTTCATCCTAATGTATTTCGGCATTATCGCACTTGTCGTCGAAATTTCAACCATTCTCCTGAAGATGACCGGACTAGACAAAGATATCGCGCGATTTCAAGCGATTTCCATGCTAACAGGAACCGGATTTACAACAGGGGAGTCAGAGCTGGTAGCCCGGCATCCGTTGCGTAGAAAGCTAGCTGCCTTCCTTATTTTATTCGGTGCATTTTCGCTTGCGGTCATTATTTCTGCGCTGAGTTCATTGCTCGCTAACCGTTCCGGAATTCCCCAGCTTGGGCTCGTTATGGGGGTGCTTATTGTCATTCTTATCGTGACTAAAATGAAAAAAGTGCAGGAACGCTTGACCACTCGTCTGGAGGCTGATATGCAGAAGGTACATGTAATGCATGAGCTCCCTATCGAGGATGTATTGTTTGTGGGGAAGGATGATATGTGTACTGAGGTGCATGTATTTTACGATTCCAAGCTAATCGGAGAATGCATCGGGGATTGCATCGAGGGTGAGGCCGACATTAATGTTCTATTTATTAAGCGCGGCGACGAAGTCATCCGGAGAAACCTATCCGAAGTTAAGGTTCAGGAAGGTGATGTTCTTCTGGTGTATGGTGACCGTTCCGGGATTGAAAGAGTGTTTGAAATGGAGCTAGAACATATGGAAGAGCTAGAAGAAGGAGAAGATGCTGAAAAGCTATTAAGGTAAAAGGCCTGCCGTCCCGGATGGGATAAGCAGGCCTTTTTCTTATTAGCAGCAACGCGTTCGGTTTCCGCTGCCGTATCGTTGTTCGATTGCTTGCCGGAAGAATTCTTTCTCAGACATAGGAGCCTGTTTATCCTTCGGCGGTGCCGCATGCCAATAATCCAGGTACAACTCGTAATCCGGAATACCGAAAATCATCCGGAACGTCGAGCGAATCCGCCGCATGAGCGAATGATTAGCTGATAATTCCTTCACTTTCTCCGGCGGAACGTACGATTGCTTCGGGCAAGCTTCATCGTTCCACATCGTTCATTCCCTCCTTTATCTAGGTTCAACAGACTGTAAAACCTCCCGCTGATGAAAGTTTTACTCTATGCGCTGTGTGAATGGCCACCTCCCCCATAAATAGAGGCATCGCCTTTGGATTCCACGAAAGGTGCTTCTTGAAGAGAACCACGATACGTGCCCCGCAGAATGCTAATCCAAACACGCAGGCAGTCGATGACAAGCAAGAGTACGATACCTACGAAAATCGCGGTCATTACAGCATCTACGCGGTCATTGAAAATCATTTGCTTTGCAGCCTCCATCGTTTTTACGCCTTTAGGCAGTTGTCCTTGCTCCAGTGCTTTTGAAAAAGCAGAAGCATGGGACAGAAAGCCGATAGCCGGATCGGGATGGAACAGCTTCTGCCAGGCGGCTGTCATCGTGACAGTGAGCAGCCAGGTGAGCGGTACAAGTGTAACCCAGGCGTACGCTTTTTTGCCCATTTTCAATATAATAGTCGTTCCGACTGCCAGAGCGATTGCGGCCAGCATTTGGTTGGCGATGCCGAACAGCGGCCAGAGCGTCTTAATACCACCCAGCGGGTCAATAACGCCCGCATACAGGAAATATCCCCAGCCCAGACTGATGACGGCGCTAGAAATAATATTGCCAGGCAACCATGTCATATCTTTGAATTTCGGAGCGAAGTTGCCGACCAATTCGCTTACCATAAAGCGTCCAACCCGTGTACCGGCGTCAATAGTTGTAAGAATAAATACCGCTTCAAACAGAATTGCGAAGTGATACCAGAAAGCCATGAGTGCCTTGCCGCCGAGAATTGTCGAGAAGATGACGGACATACCGACCGCAAGCGACGGTGCGCCACCTGTGCGGGATAGAATGGAATTCTCTCCTACGTCTTTCGCCAACTGTGTCAGTTCAGCAGCCGAGATAGTAAAGCCCCATTCCGTTATCGTGCGTGCAGCAGTGACGGCATCCGTGCCAATAGCGGCAGCCGGACTGTTAATCGCAAAGTATGTGCCCGGTGTCAGAATGGTAGCGGCGATGAGCGCCATGATGGCTACGAACGATTCCATGAGCATACCACCGTAACCGATAGCGCGGCTGTGGCTTTCTTTGGCAATAAGCTTTGGCGTTGTACCGCTTGATACAAGCGCATGGAAGCCAGAGATAGAACCGCAGGCAATCGTAATGAATAAGAATGGGAACAGATTACCGGTGAATACGGGTCCGCTTCCGTCAATGAATTTCGTTACCGCAGGCATTTGTAAAGTCGGCAGCGTCAGGATAATGCCAATGCCGAGTAATCCGATCGTTCCGATTTTGAGGAACGAGCTAAGATAATCACGGGGAGCGAGCAACATCCACACTGGTAGAATGGATGCGATAAAACCGTAAATAACCATCAAAATAGCGAGCGCTTCCGGACTGAACGTAAACATTGGTCCAAGGGTAGGTGATTCCGCTACCCATTGTCCGGCCACGAGTGCGAGCATCATGAGCGCAAATCCGATAAGCGACGTCTCTCCAACACGTCCTGGACGGATATAGCGCATATAGAAACCCATGAACAACGCAATCGGAATGGTCATGGCAATTGTGAAGGTGCCCCATGGGCTTTCGGCCAGTGCATTGACAACAACGAGTGCCAATACAGCAATAAGAATAATCATAATGGCAAGAATACCAACCATAGCAATCAGGCCGCCGATTGGTCCGATTTCTTCCTTCGCGATTTGCCCTAGACTTTTTCCGTTACGTCTCATGGAACCGATGAGGATAATAAAATCCTGAACGGCGCCAGCAAGAATAACCCCTACGACAATCCAGATAGTGCTGGGTAAATACCCCATCTGTGCGGCAAGGGTAGGACCAACAAGCGGGCCTGCGCCGGCAATCGCAGCAAAGTGATGGCCGAACACGACCCATTTGTCCGTTGGAACAAAGTCTTTACCATCGTTATGCACTTCGGCGGGTGTGGCCCTTTTGTCATTCAGATTGAAAATCTTATGGGCGATAAAACGACTATAAAACCGATAGGCGACCGCATAGCTTGCTAGAGCGGCAACTAACAGCCAGGCCGCATTGATTTCTTCGCCGCGCACGAGCGCGACCCAACCCCAGGCTACCGCACCGACGAGTGAAATCCCACCCCAGATTAGGATAGAGAGCATACGGCTTTTCATCTGTGAATCCCCTCTTTCTTTCTCTGAAATTTTATGATTTTAAATTTTCTAAAATTTTAATGTAATTGTAGCTTGCTTGGCTATGGTCTGCCATCGATTTTACATCAACGGTAGTAAACAATGCATGAACAGTAAAAAAAGAGATGCTAGTAACAAGAACGAGTGCATGTGGCAAAAAGAAGAATAGAATGCTCAGCCATATGCACCCGTGTATGTAATAACGTTAGAAGCCGAGACGAAGTTTAAGATCTTTGACGAGTGTGCGGCTAACGGGGAGAAGGGTTTCTTCCGCATCGTCAACCCTGACTTGGACCGTACCTTTAAACCATGGAATAAACTCGATAATTCGACAAAGGTTTACGATATATGTACGGTGAATGCGATAAAATTTTTCCTCCGGCAGCTTTTTTTCCAGCTCCTGAAGGGAGAATGATGTGACATAATTCTCTGTCTTTGTGTAAATTCGCGCGTTACGACCTTCGGCAGCGGCGTAAATAATATCATCCACTTGAATGAAGGCTACGCTTGTCGCTTTCTCTACAGGGATGCGGGAGAAGGTCATAAAGGATTTGGCTACAGGTTGCATCGTTTCGATAACCTGGCGTAATGTTTGTTCCAGAGAAGCTGATGTATCCATTCTATCTATAGGAGCCTGGCTTATTCGTTTGCGAAGTCTCTCCAGCGTCTTATCAAGCCGTTCTTCATTGAATGGCTTAAGAAGGTAATCCATTGCTTCCGTTTCGAATGCCTGCAGCGCATATGAATCGTATGCGGTAGCATACACGATGTACGGACTTACTTCACTTTTGGCCAGTTTTTCCGCGATTTCAATCCCTTCGATATCATGAAGATGAATATCAAGAAATGCTACATTCGGCTTTTGTGAAGCGATCACATCGAGCGCTTCTTCACCGCTTGCCGCTTCTCCGATAATTTCAACGTCTTCGTATTGTTCCAGTAGATAGCGCAGCTCAGAGCGTGCTGGCGCTTCGTCGTCAACGATGACTACTCGCAGCATACGTTATGATACATTCCTTTCTTCCCATGGCATGGTAATGGTACAGACGGTACCTCCGCCAGGTTTGCTATCAATTTTTAAATCATACGGGTTACCGTACAGCGCTTGCAGGCGGTTTCGCACATTCGCAAGGCCGATACCGGATAGGGGGCGTGTCTTTGTACGTGGTGAAAAGCCGACACCGTTATCGGTTACACGAATGATAAGCACATGGCTTTCTTTGCCGATAAAAATATGGATGGTGCCTCCTTCTTTCTTCGCAAGCAGACCATGCTTCACAGCATTTTCTACAATCGGTTGAAGGATTAAGCCAGGAATACGTTGTTTCCAGGCTTGTGGATGGATGTCAGTTTTAACTTGTAACTTATCCCCGAAGCGCGCTTGTTCGATTTCGAGATATGCTTCCACATGCTTCATCTCTTCTTCCACTGTAATAATTCGATCTCCCTGATGCAGATTTCGCCGGAAAAATTCAGCCAGGTTTACAATGAGGCGACGGGCCGTTTCCGGCTTGGTGCGAATGAAAGAAGAAATCGTATTCAGTGCATTAAAGAGAAAGTGTGGATTAATCTGTGCATGCAGCGCCCGGATTTCCGCATCGGCCAAAAGCGAAGCCTGTTTCTCTAGATCGGCGATTTCGAGCTGGGTCGAGAACAGTTGCGCAAGGCCGCGTGCCAATTCCCAATCAACGATGGACACTTCATGCTCCCGCTTAAAATATAGCTTTAGTGTGCCGACCGCCGATTCCTTCTTGGTGAGCGGGACGATAATAGCGGAGTGAAGGGGGCAATTTTTGCTGCTGCAACCGATTTCCTTTTTATTATGAGCCCAGAGCACGTTCTGACTGCGTAAAGCTTCGAGCGTCGCTTCTGTCTGCAGAGGGGTCCCTTTGTTGTGATGGTTGTCTCCGGCACCAATATGGGCGAGAATGCATTCTTTGTCAGTAATCGCTACCGCAGCAGCTTCGGTCATGTTATAAATGACGCGAGCTGTCTTTTCAGCCGAATGTTCATCGAGTCCCTGACGCAGTATTGGCAGTGTAATATCAGCGATCTGCAAAGCACGCTGCGCTTGCATAGAGCCGATTTTTTCTTCTTCGGCTTTCGCTGCTTGCACAATCATAATGAACAGAGCGATAGCCGAGGCATTGACGAGCATCATCGGGAATGCAATAATTTCGACAAGACGCAACGCTTCTGCGAATGGCCGTGCAAGGCTAAGAATAATTAGCATCTGCACACCTTCCGCGATGAAGCCAACCAACCATGCGGCACCCCAGTGCATAGAACGGCGATGATATCTAAGATATACCAGACCTGCAAGCAGGCCTTCCACAGTCGTTGAGACGGCGCAGGCGACATCGGTAAATCCGCCGAGAAAATAACGATGTACCCCGGCCAGAAAGCCGGCTGCCGTACCGACGAGAGGACCGCCCAGTAGTCCTGCCATAACGGGGCCGATAACTCGGGAGTTCGCGAGAGCCCCTTCGATGGGGATGGCTGCATACGTTCCATAGATGCCGATAAGTGTACATACTATAATCGTAATGATTTTGTCCCGCGGTCCGTCTGTACGCCGGAGCATACGGCGAAAAAAGCGGAAACGAGAGAGAAAGAAAGCCAGCACGACGAGCGTGGCGGTGCGTTCAGCTAAATCGATGAACAATGGATGAAGCAGCGGCATATGTACACCTCCTTATGTGCCCGATTGCATTGTTACCCAAAGTATATCATCCGTGTAATCCCCGTCAATTCGGGAAAGAGAGCATATGAGGAGATGGATTAATGAAAAATTTAACGATGAGTACGGACTTGTACCAGATTAATATGATGTACGCTTATTACAAGAAGGGGATGGACCGGCAGCGCACCATATTCGATGTGTTCTTCCGAAAGCCGCCTTGTGGAAGCGGATATGCGATTTTTGCCGGATTGGATCAAGTGCTTGACTACATTGAGAGCATTCATTTTACGGAAGAAGATATCGCTTATTTACGCAGCGTCTATCCGTATGAAGAGGAGTTCCTGGAAATATTGCGCAACTTCCGCTTTACCGGGAACATCGCGGCCATGAAGGAAGGAACGGTTGTATTTCCGGGAGAACCGTTGATTCGTGTGGAAGCACAGGTTAGTGAGGCACAGCTTATTGAGACAGCCATGCTGACGATGATAAACCATCAGACATTAATCGCTACGAAAGCGGCGCGAATTGTCGGGGCAGCGAAAGGAGATACCGTGCTTGAATTCGGCCTTCGCCGCGCTCAGGGAGCAGAGGCCGGCTATTATGGGGCGCGAGCTGCATATATCGGGGGTGTACATGCGACATCGAACGTAATGGCGGGGCGGGATTTCGGTATTCCGGTAAAGGGAACGCATGCCCATAGCTTCGTCCAGTTGTTCGACAATGAGCTGGACGCATTTACCGCATATAGTGAGGCATTCCCTGACGAGACGGTGCTGCTGGTAGACACGTACGATACGCTGGGCATCGGTATTCCGCATGCAATTCAGCTTGGTCTTGCGATGAAGGAACAGGGGAAAAGATTGCTGGGCATTCGGCTTGATTCCGGGGACTTGGCATATTTGTCTAAACTGGCACGCCGAATGTTGGATGAAGCGGGACTTACAGATGTAGCCATTGTCGCATCCAGCGATCTGGACGAGCGATTGATTCAAGATTTAAAAAACCAGGAGGCGCAGATTACAATCTGGGGTGTAGGAACGAATCTTATTACGTCGTACGATTGTCCAGCGCTGGGTGGTGTGTATAAGCTTGCTGCCGTGGAAAAAGACGGCGAATGGCTGCCGCGTCTCAAGATTTCCGAGAACCCGACCAAGATTACGAATCCGGGCTATAAGCAGGTGGTTCGCTTCTATGATAGAACGTCGGACAAGCCGCTGGCTGATTTGATTGCGCTTGCGGAAGAAGACATTCCGGGTGACAAAATCACCTTGTTTGATCCATTATTTCCACACAAGCGAAAAACGATCCGTAACTATAGGGTGAAATCCTTACTTCAACCGGTTATCGAACAGGGGCACCGCTGTTATGATACGCCGTCTTTGGAGAGCATCCGCGCATATGCGCAGGAACAATTGACCTGCTTCTCGCCGGAGATTAAGCGGTTAATTAATCCGCATCAATACCATGTAGACTTAAGCCAGAAGCTATGGGATTTGAAACAGAGCCTCATTCATCAGGAGAGGGAATAGCATAGATTGAATGAAATAGAAGATTATTGAAACTTTTCCTAATGTTTTTCCGTAAAAAGAGATGTAAAAACAATTTGGAGGGGGAAACCTTATGAAAAAAGGAAAAGTAGCAGCAGTGGGAATGTTAAGCTTGGCAATGTTAATGGGAACGCCAGCATTGAACGTGCTTGCGGCGGAGCCGACTGCAGTGGTACAGCCGCAGGGCGAGACGCTGACACGTGGAGAGTTTTTCAAAATGCTTGACCAGGCCATTGATTTACCAAAGGCTGAAGAGAAGCGTACATATAAAGATGTACCACAGGGCAGCGAGCTGGCAGACATCGTAAACAAATTGCAGACGGTAGGCGCTTTGCGTGACTCTAACGACGGTACGGTACGCCCGGAGAGTGAACTGAAAGCGGGCGAGGCGATTGCACTGATTAGCGGCGTGCTCGGCATACCGGATCATCCTGTTCCCGGCGGTGCTTCGCCGCTTGATTCCAAGCACTGGGCAAGCAACATTGCGGGCTGGATGAAGAGCGCCAAGGTGGATTATAATTGGAATGATCTGGATCGATCCGTCACGAAGCAGGAAGCGCAAGCTCTTGTTAAACAGTTGCTGTCCACTTCCAGCGATGCTACAAAGCTTCTCGAGGAAAGTCAGAAGGCACAGCAAAACGTTAAATCCTTCCGCTTAAAAGGAGACACTTCCTTCAGCATGGTGTTAAAGCAGGATGCACTGGATCAACTGTCTGCCGATGAACGTAAAACGTTTGATGAAATGGCTAAAAAAGGCCTGTCCATGAAGATGGAAGGTTCTTATGTTATGCCTGACTCCATGTATACTAAATCACATATGAAGATGCCTGATTTCGGACAGGGAGAAAGTATGGGCGATATGGAAATCGAGCAATATATTATCGGTAAGGACATGTATATGAAGATGCCGGCGTTTGCTCCTACTGATTCCGAAAATCCGTCAGGCTGGGTAAAGATGAAAGATGCGTTTCCGCTGGATATGAAGGCGATGATGGAGCAGCAGTTGTCTGGTATTCCGCCGCAGCTGGAGAAAAAACTATTCTATCGGAGTGCAGGGGAGGGGCAATTGTCGTTCCAAGGCCGGATCGATAAGTTATCCGAGTTGGCTTCGATGATGAATGGTATGCAGGGAATGGAAGACATGACGGCAGCGCTTGAAGAGGCGGAGAAAAGTATCGGCGCTATCTATATTCAAGGAGTCATGAATCTTGATCCGAAGACAAAGTTGCCTGTAGATAGCAGCATGCAATTTGTTATTTCGTTCAATGAAAAAGCTGGCAACGCTGAAGAGATGCCATTCAAGCAAATGGTGATGGCACAAGATGTAAAATACAGTGATTACAACGACAACGTGAAGATCGAACTTCCAGAAGCGGCCAAGCAGGCTAAAGAAGTGTCTGCAGAGACAGCAACGGCTAAACAGGTTTCCAAGCAATAAAAAATCATATTTTACTGCTTCCGCATGCTTTTACCGGGCGAAAGAGACGTTATCGTTTCTTTCGCCCGGTTTATTATTTGATAGAGGAAGGGAAGATAAAGAAAAGAAAGTACGGTATGATAAAGTAAAACTTCTATCAGCTTGGGTTCTTCATCCGCAGCTGATGGTTAGTTATACTTATCGGGGTCTTAGGGGCAGTTATCCCCCTTATAATGCACTTTAAGCAAGGGTCTTACTGCCCGTTAGACCGGGATAAAGTAAAACTTACAGAAGGGAGAATGCCAGATGACAACACGAATCGTTCTTCGGACAGGGCTGGCGGTCTGCTTCTTTTTGTCTTTCCTTTTTTTCCCCTCAACCGTATATCAGGAATCAAAGAATGTGATACGAATTGCGGGAGATAATCAATTTCCTCCTTTTGAATACTTAAGTGATGCCGGAGTGTATTCGGGTTTTAATATTGATATTATGAATGCTGTGTCCATTCAGACAGGGACGAACATTGAATACTATCCCATGCCCTGGAATCAGGCAGTGAAGGCTTTGCGCTCGGGACAGGTTGATGCGATTCAGGGCATGAAAAAGACAGAGGCGAGAAAAGGAACGTACGAATTTTCAGCTCCGTACTTCACCAGTTCACAGGCGATTTTTGTTCTGAAAGATAATATGTACATCAGAAAAGTGGACGATTTGGAAGGAAGAAAGGTAGCGGTACAAAGAGGAGATGTTGCGACAGATTTATTAAGTCGAGTCAAGCAGGTACAGCTTATAGAAGCGGATAACCAGCAGGAAGCCATCCAGCTGCTCACAGGGGAAAAGGTGGATGCTTTCGTGGGAAACAGGATTACCGGGCAGTATTTTCTCCAGAAGAGCCGCCAGCAACCACTAACGAAGATTGTAGGAGAGCCTCTGGACGCCACCGATTACGGAGTAGCCGTAATGCCTGAGAACAAAGGGCTATTATCCGTGTTTAACAAAGGAATTTCTCAGATAAAAAGCGATGGAACCTACCAAAAAATCGAGAAGAAATGGTTTGGAGAATATATTATGCCGTACAGTTTCAGTCTACGGCAGACGCTTTTGTATTTAGAGATAGGGCTTGTGCTTACTTTTGTTATTATCACATTCATCCTTTGGTGGAACCGAAGTCTGAAAAAAGAAGTTGGGAGGCGGACGAGACAAATCGAACGCATAAATAAGGAACTGGAAGAGAAGATGGTTTTGCTTGAAGATAATGTTCACTTCCAGCAACAATTGCTAAACAGCGCATACAGTTTTTTTATTACGCTGGATCCATCCGGAAACATTTCGATGATGAACCAGAGGGCAATGGAGTATCTGCGTCTAGAAAAAGAGATAATCGGGACACCTTTTGTACAGACCCCGCTTTCTGCCTTTATTCCAGAACAGGAAATTCTCGCTGCGCTGGAAGACAAAAGAGTTTTTTTGCAAAAAGAGACGGTATGGACAAAAGAACGTTCCGAAAAGAGGAATATCTACTACAGTATCTCCCGTATTCAAACAATGGGGGGAGATAATGCCGGAGTTGCCTTGAATATTATGGACACTACGAAACAAAAAGAACTGGAAAGAAAAATCGCACAGGAAGATAGGCTACGCTCCCTTGGCCAATTGATTGCAGGGATTGCTCATGAAATACGAAATCCGTTAATGTCTATTCTTACCTATACACAATTACTTCCAAAAAAATTCGGTAGCCCGGAATTTCGTGCTTTTTTTTCCCGCCACGTTACGAGTGAAATTACTCGCCTCAACGCGCTCATTAATGATCTGCTGGATTATTCGCGCCCCAAAAAGTCGGAGCCTATTGCCTTTTCGCTTTATGAAATAGCACAAGGGATTGTGCATTTGTTTAAGCAGAAAGTAAAGGAAGCCGATGTGAGCATTCATTGGGAATTCGACGGGGAGGTTTGGGCAACTGCGGATGTACAGCAAATAAAGCAGGTACTAATGAATGTAATCTTAAATGCTATTGAAGCTGTAGAAAAAGGCGGAACAATCATTATCCGGGGATATTATCAGGACGATAAAGCCGTTCTTCAAGTCGAAGATAATGGAGTAGGAATGACGGAAGAGGAAATCCATAAAATGTTCGAGCCTTTCTACAGTAAAAAATTGAATGGTGTCGGACTCGGACTTTCCGTTACATATCAGTTAGTACAGGAGAACAATGGGGAAATTGATGCCAGCAGCAAAGAAGGAGAAGGAACGGTTATGACGATTTCATTACCGTGCTGCAGAAAGGATGAGGACGATGTATCATGTCATGGTAATTGATGACGAGCCGACTATTTGCCAGTCGCTCACTTTCGCCTTGGAAGATGAATATCATGTGTATGCATTTACTGACCCACGGGAAGCGCTACCTCTGTTGGAGCGTATGGAGATTGCTATCGTTTTGTTGGATTTAAAAATTGGGGAATATGACGGAATGGAGATACTGGAAGAAATTAAACGCATATCCCCTTCTACCATTGTCATTATTATGACGGCTTATGGAAGCATCCCTTCTTCTGTAGAGGCAATGCGCAAAGGGGCCTTTTCCTATGCTACAAAGCCGCTTCATATTGACGAATTAGAAGTGCTGATACAGAAAGCGGAAGAAGTGTATGCACTGCAATCCAAAGTCCGTTGGCTAAGCGATGAATTAGAAAAGGTAACGGATAACAACGGGCTTATCGGAGAAAGTGCAGCAATGCGCGAAATCTTTACTCTGATTGATAAGGTAAAAGATATCGGCTCGAATATTCTTATTACAGGAGAAAGTGGAACGGGAAAAGAAGTAGTAGCCAGAACGATCCATTATGAAAGTAAGCGTAGAAACAAAAGATTTCAGGCGATTAATTGCGCTGCTATACCATCTCATTTGTTGGAATCAGAATTGTTTGGACATGAAAAGGGAGCGTTTACGGGAGCGTTGCAGCGTAAAGCCGGATTATTTGTTTTGGCGGATGGGGGCACCATTTTTTTAGATGAAATTGGTGAGATGGATTTGGCTTTGCAAGGCAAGCTGTTGCGTGTGCTTCAAGAAAGGAAGGTAATGCCGGTCGGAGGAACAGAAGAAATCGAGATTGATGTTCGCATCATCGGCGCGACCAATAGAGATTTGACGAAAGAAGTGAAAGAGAACCGCTTTCGTGAAGATTTATATTACCGTCTCAATGTTATTCCGATTCACCTGCCTCCTCTTCGGGAAAGAAAGGAGGATATTCCTTTGCTGATGGAGTTTTTCGTTAGAAAAATTAGCGATAAAATGGGCAAACCCGTAGAAGGGGTTACTGAAGAAGCGCTTCGGCTGTTGCAGCAATATTCTTTTCCTGGCAACATAAGAGAGCTGCAGAATATGGTTGAGAGGGCCATCGCCCTGACGAACTCTTCCTGTATACAGAAAGACGATTTACCGACTGAAATTAAAAATCATACTCGTGCTTTTATTAGTAATACGCTTATCCCAATCTATGTAGGAGAAACAATGGAGGATGTAGAGAAGAAAGTTATTTTACACAATTTGGCTGCCTTCAACGGCAACCAGCGAAGAACGGCACAAATCATCGGCATTGGGGAGCGAACGATGCGGGATAAAGTAAAAAAATATAGGGAGCAAAAGTAGGCGAAAATTGCCGCTCGGCAATTTTCGCCTACTTTTTATGACTTTTTATGTCGCAATGCTATGGTGAATTGTATGGTGCTGTTTTTGGTATGAAACTTGCTTTGTATATTTGTCAAGCACATCAAAGCAACAAGGGAGGCACAAATGTATACGCTAACAGAAAAAGAATGCTGGACGGGGAGAGTCGACAGTGAAACAGTAACCGGAATGTTTCGGTTACATCAGGTAGTGAGAATCGAAGATGTTTTCACCTTCAATAAGAAGCAGGATGGAAAGGCCATTGGCATCATCGGCTTTCGAAGCGATGAAGGGGTTCGGAGAAATAAAGGCAGAGTAGGGGCGTATCATGCTCCTGATGAGATAAGAAAAGCGTTGGCATCTTTACCGTATCATTTTCATTCCGAAATTGCCTTATTTGACTTTGGAAATATTAGCTGTGATGACGGAAACCTTGAAGGAGCACAGGCGGAATTAGGCTCTGCGGTTAAAAAAATATTGGAGTTAGATATGTTTCCATTGATTATTGGCGGCGGACATGAAGTAGCGTACGGTCATTTCCTTGGCGTAAAAAGTCATGTGGGCGGTACGGGGAACGTAGGAATTGTGAATATTGATGCCCACTTTGATATGAGACCGTATGATGAGATGACCAGTTCAGGCACAATGTTTAAGCAAATTGCAGATGAATGCGCCGCAGAAGGTAGGATGTTCCGCTATCTGTGTGCTGGCATTCAGAAAAGCGGTAACACAAAGCATTTGTTTGAAATGGCAGACCGGCACGGGTGCCAATACATTTACGAAGACGAAATTTCATGGCAAAGCATAGAGACAACCAGTGAGAAGATAAATAACTTTATCGAGCAAAGTAGTGCTGTTATGGTTACGCTTTGCAGCGATGTTATGGATGCCAGCTATGCGCCGGGGGTCAGTGCTCCGCAGCCGTTCGGCATGGAACCAAAGCTTGTCGCACGTCTTTTGCAAGAAGCTTTGAAAAATAAAAAAGCGATTAGTTTTGATATCGCTGAAATCAATCCTGTTTTGGATGAAAGCGGTCGTACGGTGAAACTCGCCGCCGCTATGCTATATAAAGTGATGGATAGCGTAGCTTCTGTCGATAGGGAGGAATCATAGAATGAAGCTGGAATTTACCCTAATTGAAACACTATGTCTAGCTGTGCTGCTGTTGCTGTTTGGATATTACATCAGGAGAAAGGTAAAAGTGCTCGATCGCTTTTGTATTCCGGCCCCTGTTATTGGCGGTTTGCTTTTCTCTATTCTTGTTATGATATTGAAGGAAGCAGACATAGCTACTATCAAGCTCGATGTCTCCCTGCAAAGTTCATTTATGCTCGCCTTTTTTACAACCGTTGGGTTAGGGGCAAGTTTTTCTCTTGTGAAACAGGGAGGAAAGTTACTGATTGTTTACTGGCTTCTTTGTGGTTTTGTAGCTATATTCCAAAACGTTATTGGTGTTTCCTTGGCCAAGCTTATGGATATTCATCCCCTGCTCGGTGTAATGGCAGGAGCAGTTTCGATGGAAGGTGGGCACGGAGCAGCCGGAGCTTTCGGACCGACGGTTGAGAGTTTGGGTGTTCCTGCAGCGACTACAGTTGGTATCGCCGCTGCCACATTTGGACTTATTTTCGGTAGTTTAATTGGTGGTCCAGTCTCCAGGTATTTGATAACGAAACATGGTTTAAAGCCGCAAGTTTCAAATGAAGAGATCGCATCGTTCGAAGCGGCTGCAGGGATTGATAAGAGTGAAAGCGATTTAACTGCTACACGCTTCTTTACGCACATTGCTCTTATTACTTTCTGTATGAGTATGGGGGTTATTATTAGCAAAGCTTTTTCTCAAGTTACAAGCTTCGTATTACCTGAGTATGTAGGTGCAATGTTTTTAGCTGTTATCATTCGTAATATAAATGACCGCTTCGGCTTTATGAAGTTTAATCTAAATTGCGTCAACCTCATCGGGGATATTTCACTCGGTATTTTCCTGTCTATGGCATTGATGAACTTGAAAATCTGGGAAGTTTTTAGTCTCGCTGTACCTTTGTTCATTATTTTGATATTCCAGGTATTGTTTATTGTTTTATACGGTATATTCGTTGCATTCCGCTTGTTGGGCAAAAACTATGACGCTGCGGTGATGGTAGGCGGATTAGCTGGTCACGGGCTGGGAGGAACACCTAATGCCATGGCGAATATGGGAGCGATTACAGAGAGGTTCGGTGAATCAAAACGGGCGTTTCTTATTGTTCCTGTTGTCGGAGCGTTTCTAATTGATTTGTTTGGCATACCTAGCATTATTACGTTTATTAATCTTTTTAAATAAAAGCAAAAATAAAGACAAAGCATAAGTGGGGCGGGGAAACATTACGTTTTTCCGTCCCGCTTTATTTCCCCTGCTTAGATGACAGGAAGAGGAGGAATATGGTATAGTAAATGCCGGATTTATACAAACTCTATTCGTAAGAAACAACATTAATTGAAGAAAATTATGGAGTGGTTGCATGCTCTACTCATTATTGTTACCGGATCTGCATGTTGAGTCCGTATATGATATTGATCTGAATGAATTGAAGAAGCGCGGTATTAAAGGGATTATTACGGATCTGGACAATACGTTAATCGAGTGGAATCGTCCTGATGCAACTCCAGAACTCGTGAAATGGATGAAAGAGCTTAAAGAGCAAGGCTTTTCCGTGGTTATTGTTTCAAATAATAGACAAACGCGGGTATCAAAAGTAGCGGAGCCGCTCGGGGTGCCGTTCATTCATCAGGCGAAAAAGCCGACATCGTCCGCCTTTCGACGGGCTACGCGAGAAATGGGGTTGTCTGTACAGGAAACTGTAGTTATCGGCGATCAGCTTTTCACCGATGTACTGGGTGGAAAGCGGATGGGCTTTTATACGATTCTGGTCGTTCCGGTAGCACAAAGTGACGGGTTTATTACCCGTTTTAACCGGAGAATGGAGAAAGTGGCGTTAAACTGGATGAGAAAACGCGGAAAAATTCCGTGGGAGGATTCGAATGGATAAGCAAGAAATGGAACTGTATTGTGCAGGGTGCGGTATAGCCATTCAGACGGAGGATAAAGCGTCAGTTGGCTATGCCCCTCCGCAGTCATTGGAAAAAGAAACGGTAATCTGCCAGCGATGCTATCGCATTCGGCACTACAATGAAGCGTCTACTGTTACACTAGGTGATGACGACTTCGTGCGCATTCTTAATGGGATAGGTGACACAAAAGCACTGGTTGTGCAAGTAGTGGATATTTTTGATTTCAATGGAAGCTGGTTGCGCGGCCTGCCACGATTCGTGGGTGGCAACCCGATTCTCCTGGTGGGTAATAAAGTGGATTTGCTGCCGAAGAATGTCAACCGTAACCGCCTAATCAATTGGATGCGGAAGTCGTCCGCCGATCTTGGATTAAAGCCACTCGATGTCGTGCTTGTTAGTGCGCATAAAGGCGAAGGCGTAGAACGACTGGTCCAAGCGATGAATGAATACCGCAAAGGCCGCAACATTTATGTAGTTGGGGTTACTAATGTCGGTAAATCATCGTTAATTAACCGGCTGCTTAAGCAGTTTGGAGAATCAGAAATGGATATCACGACATCCCAGTTCCCAGGAACGACATTGGATGTGATTGAAATCCCGCTCGATGACAAGTCCTCGCTATATGATACGCCAGGCATCGTCAACCGTGACCAACTTGTGCATAAGGTGGCACCGCAGGAATTGAAGGTAATTATGCCTGATAAGCCGATTAAGCCAAAGGTATATCAACTAAATGCCGAGCAAACGATGTTTATCGGGGGGCTAGCTCGAATCGATTTCGTCAAGGGAGAACGTCAGTCGTTCGTGTTTTACCTGTCGAATCATCTGAACGTTCATCGTACAAAACTGGCTAATGCGGATGAACTGTACGCGAAGCATAAAGGCGAGATGCTAGCGCCGCCGGGACCTGATGCGGCTGAGTCTATCGTATGGGAAAAGTTCACGTTTAAAGTTCCATCAGGTAAGTATGATATTGTTATTTCAGGACTTGGCTGGATTGCATTACATGGAAAAGGCGCAAATGTTGAAGTACATGTGCCGAAAGGCGTAGCTGCCGGTCTTCGCCCTTCACTTATATGAGCCACCCGTTTACCCCTGGAATTTAGGGGGTTTTTTAACATATAATTTCTTCCGAATCGTATCACTTGAAAAACGAGCGGCTATGCCCGCAAGTTTTTCTTATACATAGTTCGTGAGATAAGATGAAAAATAGGAAACCATAGTGAAGAGAGGGCGAGTCGATGAACAGTCAAACGATATTGACCGGATTGTTCGGTCATCCGGTGGGGCATTCACTATCCCCGCTGATGCATAACCGGGCATTTGCCGAGTTGGGGATAAATTTTCGCTATGCCGCGTTTGATATTGAGCCCGGACAGGTGCGGGAAGCGGTGGACGCAATTCGGGCGCTTGGCCTGCGAGGCGTGAATGTCACGATTCCGCATAAAGTTACGGTCATGGACTACCTTGATGAGATAGATGCGGAAGCAAGAGCCATTGGAGCGGTTAATACGATTGTCAATGACGGGGGCAAGCTTATTGGATACAATACGGATGGACGGGGCTATGTGCGTTCGTTAACTGAGGAGACGGGCGTGGATTTATCCCGGCAGTCAGCATTGTTGCTTGGAGCCGGCGGTGCAGCACGTGGTGTGGGCGTAGCGCTGCTTGGAGCCGGTCTGGGCTCGCTGGTCATCACAAACCGTACGATAGAAAAAGCAGAGCAGTTGGCCGAACAGTTGCAAGCGATTCATCCGCAGGCAAACATAGCGGTTCAGCCGATGGAAATGATGGGTGACGCTCTTGCGGCCGCTACACTTTTAGTGCAGACGACTTCCATCGGCATGCATCCGAATGTAGAGGCAAGTCCAGTAGCGGTGGAAGCGCTGCATGAACGATTGCTGGTCAGTGACTTAATTTACAATCCTATGAATACGAAACTTTTGCGGGATGCAAAAGAGAAGGGCGCCCGTATTCATCATGGTTTAGGAATGTTTATTTACCAGGGTGCCCTGAGCTTTGAATATTGGACAGGACAGTCAGCGCCTGTAGATGCCATGCGTGAGGCCGTATGGGATGCACTACGGAGCCGGCAGCAAGCATAAGGAGGAACATCATGTTAAAAGGAAAACAAAAGCGGCATCTGCGTTCGCTAGCTCATCATTTGAATCCGATTTTTCAGGTGGGCAAAGGCGGCGTGAACGAAAATTTGATTACACAGGTCGAAGAGGCGCTTGAGGTACGCGAATTGCTGAAAATATCTGTGCTGAATAACTGTGGTGAAGACAAAAATGATGTAGCGGAAGAAATCGCCGCCGGTAGCGGTGCAGACATTGTGCAGATTATTGGCAACACGATTGTGCTCTATAAAGAATCAAGGGAGCATAAGACGATTGAGCTTCCGAAATAGTCGCAAGAAAGTCGGTCTTTATGGCGGCACCTTCGACCCTATTCATACGATTCACCTAATCGTGGCAGAGCAGGCCCGGGACGCGCTGGAGATCGATGAGATTTGGTTTTTACCAGCGCGCATTCCACCTCATAAACAGACGAAGCAGATTACCGCCGACATTCACCGGGTTGAGATGATTGCGCGTGCTATTGCTGGGCATTCAGATTTTCGACTCGATACAATTGAGCTTGAGCGTGAACCTGAACTGCCGTCTTATACGTACGATACGGTCCATATATTGAAAGAGAGGCATCCAGACATCGATTTTTATTTCATTATTGGTGGAGATATGGCGGCTTATCTTCCGAAGTGGCACCGTATTGACGAATTAATCTTAATGGTACAGTTCGTGGCGCTGGCGCGGCCTGGCTATGTGATGGACAATCCGTATATGCGGCATGTCATTGAGACGGAGATGCCGCAATTGGACGTTTCCTCGTCCATGATTCGCAAGAAGATAGCACAAGGCCGCTCTATTCGATATCTCGTACCGGAAGCGGTAAGAATGTATATAGAGGAGAAACGGTTGTATGAAGCGTAAACAATTGCTGGAAGCCGTGCGTGAACAGATTACAAAGCACCGTTATGAACATACGTTAGGCGTCGTTGATACGGCCATCCGACTCGCTGACAAATATGGCGCTGATAAAGAGAAGGCTGAAACGGCAGCCATCCTTCATGATTATTGCAAGTTTTGGCCAGAAGATAAAATGCGTGAGATCATTGAGAACACACCGGTTATTCCGAAGGATTTGCTTGAGTATGATAAAGAATTGTGGCATGCCCATGTTGGAGCCGAGGTCGTTCGAAGTGAGCTGGGTATTGAGGATGAAGAGGTTCTTGATGCTATCCGTTACCATACATCGGGCCGCGAAAATATGACCTTGCTGGAGAAAATCGTATGTCTGGCCGATTATATAGAACCAGGCCGCCAGTTTCCAGGGGTTGACGAATTGCGCGCTGCGGCGGAAGAGGATTTGGACCGAGCGCTGGCTAAAGGACTGGGAGGGACGATTACCTTTCTTGTAAATAGGGAAAAAAGAATATATCCCCTCACTGTTCTGGCTCGCAACTCCTTAATTAAACCGAAAACGAAAAACGCACAGGAGGAAGAAAAGCGTATATGACAGAATTGGAAATTGCTCAATTGGCCGCAAAAGCGGCAGAAGATAAAAAAGGGAACAATGTAGTAATCCTTGATTTGAAGGGTCTTTCTATCATTGCTGATTATTTCGTTGTCTGTCACGGTAATTCCGAGACTCAAGTTCAGGCGATCGTTGATAATATTAAAGACAGCATGGAAGAGGCCGGGCTTACCGTGCGCGGACGTGAAGGATATGATGAAGCACGCTGGGTACTGATCGATTTAGGAGATGTTGTCGTACACGTATTCCATCGCGATGAGCGGGAGTTCTATAATATTGAACGCTTATGGAAGGATGCTCCCGTTGTCAGCATTCAGTAGTTATCGGAAGTTGGCCGATGTATATGATCATCTAATGGTGGACGCTCCATATGATCAGTGGATGCAGTTTACGGCGCGGGCATGGCATATGACAGGAACAAAACCTTATTATGTAGCAGAGCTTGGCTGTGGAACCGGTTCGTTGACTCGCTATTTGCTTGAGCGGGAGTTGGAAGTATGGGGTGTAGATTTGTCCGCTGACATGTTGGAAGTGGCAAGGGAAAAAGTAAGACGCAGTCATCCGGATGCGTCTGTTCACTGGCTGAATCAAGATATTCGCCAACTTTCACTTCCACGAAGCATGGACAGCATCGTAAGCTTTTGTGATACGCTGAACTATATTTCAGACGCTGATGGGGTACGACAAGTATTTGCACGGGTGTTTGATGCGCTTGTCTCCGGCGGTACGTTTTTGTTTGATGTGCATACTCCGTATAAAATCGCCGAGGTATTTGGAAATGAATCGTTCTGCTACCGTGATGAAGATGTAGCATATATCTGGCAAAGCACGTACGATGAAGGGGCAGAGGCGGTAGAGCATGATTTGACGTTATTCGTAGCGGAGGAAGATGGCTTATTCCGTCGTTTTAACGAACTGCACCATCAACGGGCGTATTCACTTGACGATTTGCAGAAGTGGCTTGCTGAAATAGGATTTAGCCTTTTGAGCATTACGGCAGATTTTTCTACCCAGCAGGTAGAGGAAGACAGTGAACGTGCTTTTTTCATCGTACAAAAGCCGTAAGGAACATAAGTTGACATTGGGCAGGTAAGTTGCATATAATTTTAGATAATTGTAAATGAAGGCTTGGATAAGGAATAGTAATTGCTAAGAAGCGATGCAGAGAGTTAACGGTTGGTGCGAGTTAACCGCTTGAGGCGATGAACTCACCTTGGAGCCGATAGCGGGAAAAGCAGGTATGAGTACCGGTATCCGATTTATCCACGTTACGGATGCGAAAGTGGACGCCGTTCTTCTAGCAGTGAATTGCTGCGCGGCGTTAACTGGGGTGGTACCGCGGGAGCTACGCCTCTCGTCCCTGGATGATTGCAGGGATGGGAGGCGTTTTTTTATTGTATAAGGACATGAACTATGATCACTGTGGAGGTTAGTCACTAATGAGAGCTTACAAGCCGCATAAAATCGAGAAGAAATGGCAGCAGTATTGGGATGAAACGAATGCGCACCGTACGAACGAGGACGATGCGAAGGAGAAATTCTACTGCCTAGAACAATTCCCTTATCCTTCTGGCCGTCTGCATATGGGGCATATGCGCGTGTATTCCATTGGGGATGTGACGGCTCGCTATAAAAAAATGAGCGGTTATCAGGTTCTCCATCCGATGGGATGGGATGCCTTCGGTATGCCTGCTGAAAACGCAGCCATTAAGCTGGGTGCACAGCCGTCTAAATGGACGTATGAAAATATCGACTTTATGAAAAATCAGCAGAAAAAGCTTGGTGTCAGCTACGATTGGGAGCGGGAGCTTGCTACATGTTCACCTGAATATTATAAAATGACTCAACAATTATTCCTGCTGTTCTACGAAAGAGGTCTGGCATACCGCAAGAATGGAGCAGTTAACTGGTGCCCGCATGATCAGACTGTGCTTGCCAACGAGCAAGTGGAAGACGGTTGCTGCTGGCGTTGCGGTACGGAAGTAGTCAAAATGGACCTGGAACAATGGTATTTCAAGATTACGGACTATGCTGACCGCCTAGTGAATGATTTGGAACAACTGGAAGGGTGGCCAGAGAAGGTCAAAACAATGCAGCGCAACTGGATTGGTCGCAGCACCGGTGCTGAAGTCGCATTCGAAGTGCCGGAAGCTGGCGAGAAGCTGACTGTATTCACCACTCGTCCGGATACACTGTTCGGTGTGACTTTTATGGTGTTGGCACCGGAACATCCAGTTGTACGGAAATTAATTGCTGGCAAAGAGAACGAAGCAGACGTGAATGCGTTTATTGAGAAAACGAGAAAAGAATCCGATATTACACGTACTGCGGCTGACGCACCTAAAGAGGGCATGTTTACGGGAGCGTATGCCCGTCATCCGCTGACTGGTGAGAATGTACCGATCTGGATCGCCAACTATGTATTGATGGATTACGGTACAGGGGCTGTTATGGCGGTACCGGCTCATGATACGCGCGATTTTGCATTTGCCCGTCAGTATGACCTTCCTATCAAGCGTGTCATTGTAGCGGAAGGTGAAGCGTTCGATGCGAATGAAATGATGGCTGAAGCGTATACAGAAGATGGCGTGCTCGTGCAATCTGGAATGTTCGACGGAATGCCGAACCGCGAAGCACTTGTAAAAATTGGAGATCACCTGAGAGAGCAGGGATTGGGCGGTCAGACTGTATCCTATCGTCTGCGTGACTGGCTCGTATCGCGTCAGCGTTATTGGGGTGCACCGATTCCGATTATTTATTGTGATGATTGCGGTATCGTTCCGGTTCCGAAGGAAGATTTACCGGTTATGCTGCCTGAGGATGTTGTCATTGACGGCATGAGCAATCCGCTTGCCAAATCCGAAGCGTTCGTAAATGTGACTTGCCCGTCCTGCGGCGGACATGCACGCCGGGAAACCGACACGATGGATACGTTCATCGACTCTTCATGGTATTATCTGCGCTATACGGATTCGAAAAACGACCAGGTTCCATTCGAGCCTGAGAAAGCGAATAAGTGGCTGCCGGTTGATGAATATATTGGTGGTATTGAACACGCGATTCTGCATCTTCTTTATTCGCGCTTTTTTACGAAAGTATTGTATGATGCCGGTATGGTGAATTTCACGGAACCGTTCAAAAGCTTGCTGACGCAAGGGATGGTACTTAAGGATGGCGCAAAAATGTCCAAATCGAAGGGCAATGTTGTCAGTCCGGATGAAATCATCGCCAAGTATGGTGCCGATACAGGACGTCTTTTCATTCTGTTCGCGGCTCCACCGGACCGTGATCTGGAATGGAGCGATAGCGGCGTAGAAGGAAGCTATCGTTTCCTTAATCGCGTATGGCGCATGGTGGACGGTCATGCTGAACTGGTAGCAAGCCGCCCAATTGTTAATCTATCTGATAGTGCGGCGAAGGACTTGAACCGCACATTACACGCTACCATTAAAAAGGTAAGCGAGGACATCAGTGAGCGCCGTCAATTTAATACGGCGATAAGTTCTATTATGGAGCTTGTAAACAAAATCTACGCTTATCCGGAAGATGCGGACCGTGGTATGCTGGCACATGCTATCGAAAGTACGATTATTCTGCTTGCGCCTTTCGCTCCGCATATTACAGAGGAGATGTGGCGCATTGTCGGTCATGAAGATAGTGTGCATGAGCAGAGTTGGCCTGTGTTTGATGAGTCTGCCCTGGTGCTTGACGAAGTAGAGATTGTTGTACAAATCAACGGCAAAGTACGGGAGAAGATGGTTATCCCGGCTAATACAACCAAGCAGGATATGGAAGAGATGGCCAACAGCAACGAAAAAATTAAAGAATTGGTTGCCGGAAAAACCGTTCGCAAAGTCATTGCGGTTCCTGGAAAGCTTGTGAATATTGTTGTGGGATAATCGTTCTAGAATTTTGACAACTTGCATGCTATACTTTTGAAAAGCTTAGCTTTTTAATGTTTTGAGATGAGAGAGTATGGAGGAGAGACAAGATGAGAAGAGTGAGTGTTGTTATGGCTCTATTTGTGCTGGCATTATTCGCGCTGGCAGGGTGCAGTCAGGAAACGAAGCAGGAATCTGTTCAGCAGAAGACGGAACAGGCGAGTCCCGATAAGAAAGTGAAGGTTGGTGTCACGCAAATTGTTGAGCATCCAGCGCTTGATTCAATCCGCAAGGGGATTATCGATCAATTGGCGGATGAGGGGTTTAAAGATGGGCAAACGATGCAATTGGAGTACCTAAACGCTCAGAATGACATGAATAATGTCATGACGATCGCTCAACAATTGGCGGCTGATAAGAAGGATATTATTATTCCAATTACGACGCCATCCGCTCAGGCAGTAGCTCAGCAAGCGAAGGGGATTCCAGTTGTTTTCTCCGCAGTAACCGATCCGGTGGCGGCCAAGATTGTACGAGCGTTGGATAAACCAGGGAAGTATATTACAGGCACATCCGACGTGTCTCCGATGGACAAACAGGTACAGCTTGTGAAAGAATTTGTACCGTCTCTGACGAAGCTTGGTGTTATTTATAATACGGGAGAAGTCAATGCCGAAGTGCAGGTGGGTATGATTGAGAAAGCGGCTCAGGCATTAGGGGTCAAGGTAGAAAAAGCTGGGGTGTCAAACTCCAATGAAGTAAAACAGCGTGCCGAATCGATCGTTGGTAAGGTAGACGCTATCCTTATTCCGGTTGATAATACGGTTGTATCTTCATTCGAAGCCCTGTTAACTGTAGCCAAAGCATCCAAGATACCTGTGTTTGCTTCCGACAGCGACACAGTGAAACGGGGTGCCGTAGCCACCTATGGCATTGATTATTATAAGCTTGGTCGGCAAACTGGTGTGATGGCGGCCCGTGTTTTGAAAGGTGAGAAGCCTGATACGATGCCGGTTGAGACTTTAAAAGATGTACAATTGGTGATGAATGAGGCCGCCGTTAAGGACTTCGGGTTATCCGTTCCTGACAAATTAAAAGCAGAGGCGTCGGTTAGTAAATAGCCTAGGCCACTGCAAAAAACTCCTTCCAGGTTAATGGAAGGAGTTTTTTTTGTCGGCGAACATCTCTTTTACCTCGAGAATATCTACATCGAATTTCCGATGGGTCGCTTCAATTAGATGTTCAAATACGTGCCGTGTTTCACGATCTAGCACGTGCAAGCCAATACCTGTAACGCCTCCAGGAACACATACCCTGGCTTGCAGAGTAGGCAGCGAGAAGCGTCCATCCTCTAGTAAACGACCAAGCCCTACTACCATTTCGGTCATCAATCGGGTTGCCTGCTCTTCTGTGACAGTCGTCTCCGCTACAGCGCTATCGATAAAGCGCTGTAGCAAAAAACTGAAAAAAGCCGGCCCGCAACTAACAATATCAGAAGAGATGCGCGTGTCTTGTTCCTCGATTTCAATTGGTACACTAATGGCGGACAATAAGGTCAGCAGTGTTGAGCGATCAGTTGCACACAAACGGCTACCGAACGTTACCAGTGAGGCGCCGCTCAAAGCAGTGTTTGTAATGCTTGGAATAACGCGCGCTGCTTTGCAGGGTGTATAAGCTTCTAACTGTCGGACACTAACAGAACTTGTGATAGAGAGCAGAAGCTTATCAGGGGTTAGGCAATCCTTAATTTCATCAAGTACGGTGCGATAGTCGAGCGGTTTCGTACAGAGAAACAGCACGTCCGCCGCATGTGCCACGTCGATGTTTGTACCGGTAACAAGACCAGCGTTTTTTCCGGCAAGCGTGCGCATTTTTTCAGGCGACCGGTTTGAAACGATGATGTGTGTAGGCAGCACGGTGCCGGATTCGATAAAAGCTTCAATTAGAATCGTTCCCATACTTCCTGTTCCAATAAAGCCAATAATCATCTGAATCCCTCCGGCAATTATGATTGATTAATGTGTATGGGAGAGCCGCAGGATTCAGTACACATATTTTTCCAGTTGTGTTAAAATGCTATTGTATGGAAATTAATTACATAAACTTTGAACCATGTCCGCTGTCACAAGCTTGCGGGGAGGCAGATGATATCGTTGTGCGAGCTGGTTGATTTGATTAGTAACTTCATTAATCTCCGCTACATTGATATCATTTCCACTCTTGCACTGTTCCACTGCACTTTCAATTCTGGCTTCCCGGAGGGCATCTAGTTTTTTGTACAGGGTAATATATTCTGCTTGCTTAGCTGAGTGGGCAGTAATAGCTTTGTGAACACTCATGATAAAACCTCCTTTTTTCTAAACGAGTTCAGTACATTTGTCCCGGTCCAACGAGCAGTAGTATCCCCACTTCACATGTACTATGTGAGGGATAACTGTCTCTAAGACCCTGATAAGTGCAACCAACCATCAGTAGGGAGGTGAAGAAACCTCCGCTCATAGAAGTTTTACTTTATATAAAAATTATAGGTAATCTATCGGAAAACTACAAGTGAAGGGGAGAGCTGCATTGAAAAATTGGTTGCAGGGAAAGAAGAAATGGATTAGTAGTAGTATATGTCTTCTTATTCTCGGTAGTAGTGTTTATTTTTATAACATACAACAAAAATCCGAGGAACAAGTACTTGCCTTCGCTGAGGCCGAACCTGCCGTACAGACTTCCAAAACAACGATTGATGAGACTCCGGAACAAAAGTCGGACAATGCTCCGCCTGAAACTTCTCTCTCTATCGTTGTAGATGTAAAAGGTGCCGTCGCGAAACCCGGCGTCTATGCCTTGCCTGTGGACGCACGCGTTTACCAGGCGATCGGTATGGCTGGAGGGCTGCTACCAGAAGCAGATGTGAGGCAGGTCAATGGTGCACAGCCACTTCAAGACGGTACTATGTTATATGTTCCGCTAAAAGGAGAGATGCCAGCTTCCGCGGCGACGGGCAACACGGCAAGTGCCCGTGCCCAAGAGGAAGATAAAATAAATCTCAATACGGCAACTTCGGAGCAGCTGCAGACGATTCCCGGCATTGGGCCTGGAAAGGCAGATGCGATTCTTCAGCATAGAGAAGAGCATGGGCCGTTTAAAACGGTCGATGAACTTACAAATGTATCTGGTATCGGTGCAAAGACAGTAGAAAAAATGAGAAGTAAACTTTTTGTGCAATAAAAATTTTCCGATTAAGTTGACAGGTCGGAATAGTAAGGCTATAATTACAAACAAGAACGAAACAAGCAAGATGCAATCTTATAAGCAATCTCTTATCAAGAGCGGCGGAGGGACTGGCCCGATGAAGCCCGGCAACCGGCAGAAATGCAAGGTGCTAAATCCAGCAAAGCAGTGTGCTTTGGAAGATGAGAGCGATGGTACATACCTACGTAGCCAACCCTCTTCTTCCAGGAAGAGGGTTTTTCTTATTGGTTGACAGCGCTCAAAATTATTTTAATAGTACAGGTAGTTATCTGCCTGTAAATTAACGACTACGAGGAGGAAGATTAACGATGGCAGAAGAACGTAATTTCAAATTTGAGACCGTATGCTTGCATGGAGGACAGGAAGTGGACCCTACTACATTATCGCGTGCAGTTCCACTTTACCAGACAAGCTCGTATGTATTTAAAGATACTGATCACGCAGCGAACTTGTTCGCTTTAAAAGAATTTGGCAATATTTATACCCGTATCATGAATCCTACGCAAGATACATTCGAGAAACGAATTGCAGAGCTAGAGGGCGGCGTCGGTGCGCTGGCAGTTGCATCTGGACAGGCAGCAATTACTTTCTCCATTCTTAATATCGCTCATGCAGGAGATGAAGTGGTCGCATCGAGCAATCTGTATGGTGGAACGTATAACCTGTTCGCGCATACACTTCCAAAACTCGGTTTGACGGTAAAATTCGTCGATCCAGATGATTTGGACGAAGTGCGTGCCGCTATTACGGATAAAACTAAAGCACTCTACACTGAAACCATTGGTAACCCACGTGCGGACGTAGTAGACCTAGAAGCCCTGGCAGCTATCGCACATGAAAACGGCATTCCGCTTATTGTAGACAATACATTCGCGACCCCGTATCTCTGCCGTCCGATCGAGTTCGGCGCTGATATTGTCGTACACTCTGCTACAAAGTTCATCGGCGGTCACGGTACTTCTATCGGTGGTGTGATTATTGATTCTGGTAATTTCGATTGGGCTAACGGCAAATTCCCAGGATTGACAGAGCCGGATCCGAGCTATCATGGTGTTGTATATACCGAGGCGGTAGGGAACCTAGCATATATCATTAAGGCGCGCGTACAGTTGCTGCGCGATCTAGGCGCGGCTGTATCGCCGTTTAACTCCTGGTTGTTCCTACAAGGTTTAGAAACGCTTCATCTTCGCATCGAGCGCCATGTGGAAAATGCGACGAAAGTAGCCCAATATCTCGAAAATCATGAACTAGTATCCTGGGTTAATTATCCAGGTCTGGAAAGCAACCCGTATTACGAGCGTGCACAAAAATACCTGCCGAAAGGTGCAGGTTCTATCTTCACCTTTGGCATTAAAGGCGGCCTGGAAGAGGGTAAGAAATTCATCAATAGCTTGAATCTTCTTTCTCATCTGGCTAATGTCGGTGATGCCAAGACGCTTGTGATTCATCCAGCCAGCACAACGCACCAACAGCTGACAGAAGAGCAACAAGTTAGCGCCGGCGTTTCTCCAGATATGATTCGTCTGTCCATTGGCATTGAATCTGTGGACGACATTATTGCCGACCTTGAGCAGGCGCTTAAAGCAAGCCAGTTGGCAACAGTAAAATAACACATACGATGTTTAGTTCTTGCAAGGGGCGGGGGAGCATTTCCTCCCCCTTTTTTTATGGATAGAAAGTAGGTGTCGCTGTAAAAGAAGAAAGATGAGCGAGGGCGCCCATGATTTTTTCTTATAAAAATGTACGTGCTACATTTTGCGATAATTCTGCCTGATCGTTTATTATATAAATGATTAACACCCTTGATAAATAACGTTTAATATTTTGACATATGTTTGGTGGTGCGAGGTAGGAAAGGTGAAGAAAGAAGGAGCCCAGGGTTTAAGCTTTAGAAGGTCTCCTTTTTTCTTGCTTCCCACCACAAAAGCATATCCATTCACTAAGATTCAGATGTATATAGAAAAGAGGGAGATGGATGGACACACGAAAGTCATGGGACGAATATTTCATGGATCTGGCTTATATGGCGGCCACACGCGCTACATGTCCGCGTAGACACGTCGGTGCCGTGTTGACCAGGAACAGGAAAGTACTAGGTACAGCGTATAACGGAAGTCCGAGCGGCGTCGATTCTTGTCTGGATGTCGGGTGCATGTTGCACAACTATTACGAAACAGATGAGAACGGTGTAATCCAGGAAAAGCAGAAATGTATTCGTACGATTCATGCCGAGCAGAATTTATTGTTGTTTACTGATCAAGAAGACCGGCAGGGGGCAACGATTTATGTTACCGACCAACCGTGCTGGACATGTGCTAATCTGATCGCGAACAGTGGGATTGCGGAAGTGGTTTATCACAGAGCATATGCCAAAGACTACGAGAAGGTTGCACGGCTATTTATACAGAAGGACATCGAATTTCGACAGATGAGGGAATATACACCACCGACGGGTGTTAAGGTGGAGTTTGTAGATTAAGAGAAAATTTTTTTATAAAATACACAAAAATATGGTATGGATGTTAAGTAAGGGGGTAAAGATGTAGCAAGAGGATATATTCTTTCGAACTACGAACGAGGTGATTTCAATGCAACCGAATGTCGCAACGATCCGTGGTGTATGTGATAACTTTCAAGCTCCGCAGGAAAGAACAGACGATGTGTACCGCATTGTGGAAGAAGCGAAGACGCGCCCCGAAATCACGGTAGAAGAGAAAAAGACAATGCAGGGTACACTGCTGCTTGGCTTCTATACCGAACACGGCGTTTTCCGCTTGGTCGTACAAGCGGGTCTGCCGATTAAAGGTCGGCTCTATATAAATGGGATTACTGAAGAAGAAATGGCAACTAATCCTCTCATCCGTTTGTTTTACGGTTCTGTATATTTAATGGGAGCAAGCGGGATGCTTCGCCTCTATGAAGAAGGAATAAGCAAGGATATTCACTTCCGTGAAGGCCGCATCTATGAGAACAACGGGTTGGGGGAGGAGAAAGAGCTAGCCAATATTCTGGTAGACCAATATATTGACCAGCAAATTGTCGAAGGTCGCATTAACTTCCTGTTGGAGAAGTTGAACGATTGTATGGTGCAGAAGGAAGAACCGAATACGCATATGATTAAGCAGGAATTGTCCGAGTTGACGGGACAGTGGAATGAACTGCAGAATTTTTAAAAGGAAAGAGGAATACGCTCTTTCCTTTTTTTTACATTTAAATTATCTTTTGTGATAGAATAAAATAAAAAAAGAGATACATGATGCAAGGGAGAAAGGAAGGGAATGAGGATGGAAATAGTGCTTCCCAGATTGAATCGGTTGGTTCCTTCATTGGAATCAACGTTTCATAAATTGGTGGAGGAGCAGGGGGAATTAAGCGAAGCCATACTGTGCTGGATAGATGAGCAAGGAACACCACGGGCACGTGAAGCGCTTGAGAATGTGGCTGGTGAACTGCTGGATGTAGCACAGACCTGTATCTCCATGACTTTCGTACTGGAAGATTTAGCACCGGATGTACGATTGGAAGAAATGATTGATGACCATCTAGCTAAGCTATTACGTAAAGGATATTTGCAGAGTGTAGCTGGAGATATTTATATTAATGTAAATAAAGACGGATTTCGGGAAATGAGCTTGCCTCGATTGGTTATTCCGGGCGTTACAATGGACAGCACAGTACTGAACATTTCGGTAGCGATCGGACGATTTGCTCAGTGGATCGGCAAGTTTCGTGGTGCAAGTGGCGAGGCGAGGGTATATACGGATGAACAAATTCTCAAAGGGTGCGGTTTGAACTTGCTACATATCGCTCAATGCTGTTTTACGATGCTATACATACTGGAAGAAACATTTTTAATGGATATTGACGCGCTTATGCGCATGCACGTAGATAAATTGAAAAGGCGCGGGTACGTGGGATAATGATGAGGCAGCGGACGCTTTTGGTTTATAGTTTGTACATGCTGGGCGGACTTATTTGCGCTTCTCAGTTTGTTCATAGCGTCCGCGCAGGCCTTGGCCTGCTTTTGCTGACAACGGTGCTTGGAATTTTTCCGCTCTATCTTCGGAAAGAAGTGTTTCCCCGCTCGCTAGTTTTGATAGGTTTGGTTTTTTTGTATGTAGGATTTATATATTATATATGGACAGATCAACGCAACATAAGTTTGTTGCCAGAAGCGGCGAATGTGACGTTTACTGGCCGTATTGAGAGCGCTGTAATTTTTGATGGAAATCAATGTAAGTTTATCCTGCGCCTTGATAGATTGGACAGCAAGGAATTGCTACGACCGGAACAGGTTCAAACCACGCTGTATTTCCGGGATAAAGCCTCACGTAACGAAGCGGAAAAAGTGCTTGGATACGGCACAGAACTTACAGGTCCCATAGAATTGACGATACCGGCTTCTCCTACTAATCCGGAATCATTTGACTATCCCGCCTATCTTCATTGGCAACGAATTCACCGTCTTGGCAAGATTATGGATATGCGCAGCCTCTCCTATCAGGAAGCTAAGCTGAACTTTACCGGAACGATGATGTCTTCGCAACGGTGGCTGGCGGATCGTGCATTTACTCTGTTTACGCCAGAGACGGCCGGGTTGCTTGCCGGTATGCTTCTGGGAGCGGTGGATGATATCGACCCGGATGTATATGGAACATTTTCTTCATTGGGCCTTACGCATATTATTGCGATCTCTGGACAGCATATTACGTTGCTAAGTGCAGGGTTGCTTTATGTATTACGCTTATGCGGTGTAACAAAGCGGAGAGCCTATATAATGACTGCATTATTTTTACCTTTGTATGTAATCATGAGCGGCTCGAGCGCTTCGGCTGTTCGTGCTCTTGTTATGGGCGAATTCGTTTTGCTTGCATTGCTTGTAGGCAGACTTAAAGACGGATGGAATTTGCTAGGTGCTGCATTTTTGCTTATGATAGGATACGATCCGTATTATATTCATAATGTCGGATTTCAACTATCGTATCTTGTTACTTTTGGTTTGCTAGTATTTGTACCGCCCATTATGAATAAATATACCTTCGTACCGCTAGCTATAAGGAGTCTGAGCGCGATTACGATTGCGGCGACATTGGTATCATTCCCGCTAACAATCTACTATTTTCACATATATTCTTTTCTATCACCGCTGATCAATTTTTTATTTGTTCCTTTTGTTAGTATATTGGTTGCGCCACTGGCAGTTGTTTCTATCATTTTGGGGAGCGTACATCCGGCTCTTGGATTCTTGACGTCCAAAGTGGTAGATATTCTCTTGCTTCCTGCACTGCGGTTGCTGCGCATCATAGAGCAGGATTACTCGCTGCGATTCGCTTTCGAATCGCCTTCGCTATGGTGGATGGTGGGTTATTTATGCTGGCTTATCTTTCTTACTGCATGGTTGTATGATAGAATAACCTTTAATTGGAAAACAAAAATATGCCTTGTCCTTTTTCCAGTACTTCTATTTGGCATGCTCTTTTTTTCATGGCCGAAAAAAGAAGTGGTGGTTACTTTTTTGGATGTGGGTCAGGGGGATGCTATCGTAATTGAAACACCCGGTCGCACCGTGTTGATTGACGGCGGAGGTCCTCCACTTCGTTTTGGAGAACAACTGTGGGAGAAGCGACGCGAACCATTTAATCCGGTCAAGTCGACTGTGGTCCCTTTTCTGCATGCAAAAGGAATTTCTTCGCTAGATTTGGTTGTTATGACTCATGGTGATAGTGATCATATTGGTGGTATTTCCTATCTGCTGGAACATATGCCTGTCCGGCAGGTGTTGGTTAATGGACTTGCGGCTCGTACCGAAATTGAAAAAAAAGTGAATGAATTGCTTCACTATAAACGTATTCCTATAATGGAAGCCAAACAGGGTCAAGTGTGGAATGAAGAACCAGGCATCGTCTGGCGAGTTCTCAATCCTGTCCGTACGTTTTCACCAGAAGGAGAAGATAATGCATATTCTGTTGTATTATGGCTTGAAGCATACGGCTCAACGTTTCTTTTTACCGGTGATTTGGAACAGGAAGGAGAAATGCGACTGCTGCATGAGAAAGCTGTCGGACCAGTGGATGTGCTTAAAGTTGGCCATCACGGGAGCAGAACTTCAACATCTAAGCCTTGGGTGGAAGCTCTTTCGCCAAGGCTGTCTGTCATCTCGGCCGGAAAGAAAAATCGGTACGGACATCCGCATCGCGAAGTAATAGAAAGGTTGACGACGAATGGAAGCGTCATTCTTCGCACCGATAGATGCGGCGCAGCGGTCGTACGTGTGCGTGAAGGCGCGCTTACATACAAAACAATAGAATCCACTATTGGATGCAGATAAAGTGAGGCTTCACACAGTGAGGGTTTTCTTCATGCTCCACTGCATGCTATATAAATTACACTTGATATTTTGACAGGGTAGCGTGGTTGGAAGTAGGTGATTCAGAAAAAGAAGAGGGTGGATGCGCCCTGCGCTCCAGCAGAAGAAAGGCAAACGTATCTTTTTCCAACCTCTGATTTTTTCACTCTTTTCTTACCTCTCACCACAAGAATTTGTCGATTTATTAAATCAGATGTATATAGTTGAACATATCAGACATTTAAGGGAAGCTTATTCTTCACCTAAACTTCCTCGATTTGTCCAAGCCTTGAGGTGGGAATATTACTACCCGTTGAGGCGGAATAAATTTTTTAGACATTCGTGCAACATTTCGTGCAACATTTAGTATATACCTTACGTCTGAGGTATTGAGAGGGGAGGCACGGGCGTGGTTGATGCAGAGTTAGTACGCTCCGCCCAGAACGGAGATCGGGAAGCTCTTGTACGATTATTGAAAGCGATAGAGCATTCCGTCTACCGCACCGCTTTTTACGTATTAGGGAACGAGCAAGACGCGCTGGACGCTTCTCAAGAGGCGTTAATTCGAATTTATACAAAAATCGATACCTACCAGGAGAAAGCGAAATTTTCAACCTGGGTGCAGCGTATCGTGACCAATGTGTGCATAGATAAATTTCGCAAAAAGAAAGAAACCGTATCGATTGATCAGCACGAGCTTACCCTGTATGATGTACAAAACGTAGAACAGGAAGTGGAAAGGGCGGGAATGGCAGAAGAAGTCAGAAGAGCGATCAAGCGGCTTCCAGAGCACCAGCGTACGGTTATTACGTTGCGCTACCTACAAGATTTATCGTACGGAGAAATTGCGGAAGTTATGAATATGCCATTGAATACCGTAAAATCATACCTCTATAGGGCCCGGCAACAACTTCAGGAATTACTACATGAATATCAGAAAGGTGGTGTGTAGAGTGAGTTGCGAAGAAGCTTACGAGTGGATACAGCGTGATCTGGACGACGAGCTTACTGATGCTGAAAAAGAAAAGCTAATGTTGCATTTGGCGGCATGCCGGGATTGTTCGTCATTATATGACCGCTTGAACTCTCTCTCTACGCATCTGGCGCAGCTTCCTATGGTGGAACCGCCATATAGCATTGTAGAATCCATCTTGCCGGAACTTGATCGGATTGATAGCGAGCGCAGCATTTCGCCTGTTGCGAAGGAGCAGGCCGCAGCGATGGAATCACCGCGGCGCCTTTCGCGCAGGGCAATCTGGTATCGCTATATCGGCGGAGCTACGGCGGCTGGTTTGTTGATATCGGCTGTTGCTTTTACGCTTAATTATAAGAATACCGACATTCAGGAGACGGCGCTTTCGACTTCTGAAATCGCCCGTGTGGAGGATGCCATCGGAACAAAAGCGAAAACGATGGCCGCTGCAGGCGATGAGGAACAGGTTGAGCTTCGCCGAAAACAGCAGATGGAGCAGGAGGGACAGCCTGCCGAGACACAGCCGCCTGCCGACGGGAAAGCTGAGGGAGAACAGTCTTCTGATAATAGCTCCACTGGCCCAGATACGGCGGGAAGCGCAGGCGCTCCTGTAGAGCGGCCACAAGGAGCTTCCAAAGCACCGGAAGTGCATCCTGAGCAACGGTCGGCAAGTGAACCGAAGCCAAAGTCGGAAGAGCCGAAGCAGGAATCAACGAATAAATCTTCTGTTCAGCCGAATGATGAATCCGGGACAGCCAAGCCCAAGCCGGATGAGCCAATTACAAATAGTTCAGGTCCCGAGGTAGCGATTGCACAGGTTCCGGATTCATCCGGAGACAGCAAGGCGTCAGCTGAGGAAGAAGAACCTCCTGCTGATAAGGAAAAAGCCGGTTCGAACGGATTGGTAGCTTTTGTTCAGGAAGAGGGAAAACAGCCGAAAAAGCCGGCAAAACAAGGCCTAGCTGCGTCAGAGCAAAGCGATGCAAATAAGTCAACGAAACAGGAGTATTTTGTGAGCAAGACGAATAATGCTCTGTTGGTCCGCAACGCAGATGGGGGCATTGAATTTGTCACCCATACATGGAACGAGATGTATAATGTATCGTACCGTTGGATTGCGGAGAAGAAGATTGTGTATAAGCTTGAATACATTGGCCGAAAAGGCGAGGACGGCGCTACTGCTTCACAGCCGCAGGAATGGCTGATTGATCTCGAAAAAAATATTGAGCGTCCACTTTATAATAAATAAGCACCCTTTCTTTTCCCGTGCGTATGATGTAGTAAAGGCAACGGTGCTTATCGCTCGGTCTCCGGGAAAAGGGCCCACCTGGACCTTGAGCGTTTACATATACGCACAGCCTTCCACAGGCCATGGCACACCTTGCCATGGTTTTTTTGTTTTGTATAGTATCAAGGGTGTTGATTATCCAGTACCACCTAGAGTGGATAGTCACTACATCGTGCCCCAAACGGGCGTCGGTCCGCCTGAAGTGATACAAAGCGGCCGTTTGGCTTCGTTGTGGAAAAAGGACGGGAGGCAATGCCCGCGAGTTTTTTATATAATATGTAGGGAGAATTGAGGTGACATAGATGGAAATACGGCAAATTGTACGGGATATTAAACAGGGGAAAATCGCTCCTGTGTACGTATTTTATGGTACTGAGCAATACATAGTAGATGAAACCGTTCGGTTAATCGAAGAACGTGTACTAGATGAGGCAAGCCGGGATTTCAATTATAGTGTGTATGACTTACGTGAGACTCCTGTCCAGACGGTATTGCAGGATGCGGAAACTTTTCCTTTTATGGGAGAGAAACGCGTTGTCCGCGCGTCGCACGCGCTATTTCTGACAGGAAGTAAGCTTCCTGCGGGTGCGCCTGAGCATGATATGGATGTGCTGAGTACGTATGTAGGGAACCCGCCGGACTATTCGGTGCTTATTCTAGAAGTGGCACAGGACAAGCTTGATGAACGGAAAAAAGTAGTCAAAGCGCTCAAAAAAGATAGTGTTATGGTTGAATGCGCCCCGCTAAAAGAAGCGGCGCTCGCTGACTGGGTAGTTCGTCAGGCGAAACGTTACCGTGTTGGCATGGATGCTGCAGCAGCGGAGCTGTTAATCGCAATGAGCGGGGCACATTTGCGCCAGTTGGATAAGGAAATTGAGAAGATGGCGGTCTATGTAGGAGAAGGCGAAGAGATTACTGAGCATATTGTGGAGACGCTGGCGACACGGGAGCTGGAGCATGATATATTTCGATTAATCGATAAAATTGCCCGTCTGCAGATTGAAGAAGCGATGCGGATGTATTACGATCTCCAACGACTTAATACCGGGAGCAGTGAAACGAGAGGAGAAGGGGAGCCGTTAAAGATTCTCACGTTGCTTGCGCGGCAGTTTCGAATTCTGCTTCAGATTAAAACGTTACAGCCGCGTGGGTACTCTCAACAGCAGATGGCTTCATTGCTCGGTATTCATCCGTATGTTGCAAAGCTGGCGAGCGAGCAGGCGCACGCATTCAGCGAACAGGCTCTTAAGCGAATTATTCACAGGCTTGCGGAGGAGGACATCCGAATTAAGACAGGACAGGTTGATAAAGTACTGGCTCTTGAGCTTTTTATTCTAGGGTTAAAAGATATCATGCATAAATCATAGGACAAAAGAAAAAGCGACCGTGTTACAGGTCGCTTTTTCTTAATATGAATGCATTCATATATGCTTAAGCGGACAGGCCGTTAACCTTCTTCGCCAAACGAGACTTCTTGCGGGAAGCTGCGTTTTTGTGGATCAGACCTTTGGTTACTGCTTTGTCCAAATGCTTGCTGGCAGCTTGCAGTGCAGTCTTAGCTGCTTCTACATTACCTGCTGCTACAGCAACCTCTACTCCTTTGATCGCAGTGCGTAGAGTAGATTTTTGAGCGGCACGGTGTGCGCGGCGCTTTTCAATCGTTTTTGTACGCTTGATCGCGGATTTAATATTTGGCATGAGATTCACCTCCTTGGTGCATCCGGTAATACTACTGTTATAAAGTCAACAAGAGAAATTGTATCATGTGCTACCAGGGTTTGCAAGAAAGTTTTTCTTCGTATAAATAAAGAAGGAACAGGAGAGTATGAAAACGAGGTGATATGCATGGACAAACGGCTTGACTTAAGCGTATATGCTGTACGGACGGACCTGGCGCTTGAAGCACGCGAGATGGCGACACAGAAACACATGCAGGAGCTTGCTGGCGTTCGTTTCCATAGTGAAGAAGAAGCGGGAATTACTGTATCAAAGATGGTCATCGAAACGATGGAGGGTGCGGAACAAATTGGCAAAATGCCGGGACGTTACGTTACTTTGGAAGTGCCGGGCCTGCGTTCGCAAGACTCAGAACTGCAGGATCGGGTGGCAACCCGCTTCGCCCAGGAGTTTCATGCATTTCTTGAAGCAATCGGTCTAAAAGAAAAAGACAGCGTACTTATTGTCGGTCTAGGCAACTGGAACGTTACGCCTGATGCGGTCGGTCCTATGGTAGTAGAGAACGTGCTGGTGACTCGTCATCTGTTTGAACTTATGCCTGACCAAGTGGAAGACGGGTACCGACCGGTTAGTGCCGTTTCTCCCGGTGTGCTTGGTATTACCGGCATTGAGACGAGCGAAATCGTCTACGGAATTATTGAGAAAACACGTCCTGATTTTATTATTGCGGTTGATGCACTTGCTTCACGTGCGTTAGAGCGTGTAAATACGACCATTCAAATATCTGATACAGGCATTAGTCCGGGCTCTGGTGTTGGCAATAAACGAAAGCCGTTGACAAAGGAAACACTTGGTATCCCGGTCATTGCTGTGGGTGTACCTACAGTTGTCGATGCGACAACGATTGTCCATGACACGATTTCTTATATGCTTGCTCATCTGGGCCGTCAGCTTAATGAGGCTAAAAATCCAAAGCCTGCAAGCCGTCTGACACCTGGTGGATTTTCTCTTCCTGGTAAAGTAAAGCGATACACGGATGAGGATATGCCGAATGAAGCGGAACAGAAAGCGATTCTTGGCATGATAGGCGAGTTGGAGGAAACAGAGAAGCGCCAGCTCATTCATGAGGTATTGGCTCCGCTTGGTCATAATCTTATCGTTACGCCGAAGGAAGTTGATGACTACGTTGAAGATATTGCAAATATTATCGCTAGTGGCCTGAACGCGGCTCTTCACCATTCTATTGATATGAATAACGTATCTGCGTATACACATTAAAGTTATAAGAAAACAAGTTGAATGCAGTGTCTGTTCAATGAAGCAAGAAAAAGAGCCATCACCATTTCCCTAAGAAAAAAATGATGATGGTTCTTTTTCTTGCTTCTCTTTTTCCGTAATTTGCGTTCTATGTATCATATCGGATTCATAGATTAATAGAAAGCATGGCGAAGACGATGGACAACCATCCGAGCAACGGGAAAGGAGAATACAGCATGTCGAGAAAAAATCGCAATTTTGTTGTTAATTTATATGGGGCAGGCGTACAAAAGAGTTTCGTCCTCCTTTCGCTGAGCACGGCGGTTATTTTTGTATTAATGGGAATTCTGTTCGCTTCGCAGGCAGGTAAGGGATTATCCTCACAGCAGGTGGGCAAGATGACAGTAGCAATGTCCAGCGGTGTCCTGCTTCGTACTATGGGCTATGAAATACCATATTTTACAGCCGCGCAAAAGACTGAAGAGAATATTAATATATCTTCTCTGGCGTTTCGCCTGATTACCAGCATTAATCCGAAAGATCCCCGCAGCTTTCTCGGTAATGAATTACCGGGGTTTAGCTTGTTCGATACAGAAGTACTTGTGTCAGGCAAAGACCTCGCACTAAGCGAGTTGCCCTTCGAATCATCCCCGCCGCCGGAAGCGTTGAAGAAGGACGCGGAGACAGCAACAGACGCCCAGGCGAAAGCTCAGGCAGAGAAGCCGATGGAGCAGGAAGTGCTGTCTACGAACGGTAGAAAAGTTTTTTTCATTTATAACACCCATAACCGGGAATCGTGGGTACATGCCGTTCCAGAAGCGCGCGCTAAGAACAATCCAGATCTGGCGATGGATTCAAAGAAAAACATTACGCTTGTGAGTCGGCGCCTGGCGCAATCCCTTGAGAAGAACGGCATTGGTTCATCGGTTGGCACCACCGATTTCACAGGCCGACTTATTAACCGGGGCGCACCGTATGCGCTATCGTACGCTGAATCGTTAAAAGCGGTCAAGGCAGTGATGGCCCAAAACCGGGATTTGGACTATTTCATCGATATTCACCGTGACTCGCTCCGACGTAAATCTACTACGGTTACCCTGGACGGAAAATCATACGCGCAAATCCATTTCGTCGTCGGAATGCGCAACAAAAATTGGGAGAAAAATCAGCAGTTTGCGCTCAAAGTGCACAATGTAGTCGAAAAGAAATACCCAGGTTTGTCTAAAGGTATATTCGGCAAAAAAGGTGGGAATGGTGAATATAACCAATCCGTTTCACCGAACGCCATCCTGGTTGAAGTAGGAGGCGTCGATAATACGCTGGAGGAATGCTACCGCACGGCTGATGTGCTGGCGGAAGCAATAGCTGAAGTGTATTGGGAAGCGGAGAAAGCGAATGCGAAGACACAGCCGAAACGATCGTAAGCGGGAGGGAACACGGTGAAGCTGGCCGCCAAATTCTTTTTGCTTGTCGGAGTCTTATTTGTAGGTATTCTGTGCGGCATTAATCTGGCGGAAAAAGGCATCCAGCGCATTGAAGGAGCCTCGGATCAGCCAGTGAAAGGATTTTATATTAAGAAGGTAGAGAGCGGGCGTTTTGAAGTAGAAGTGCTGGGCAAACAGGTCGTAACGGAAAATACATTGTCTGCTGCACGAACGTCAAGCGAGAATTGGATTAGTCATACAGGGAACAGTGTACGAAATTGGGTAGTTACTGCTACGCGTAATATGATGGAATGGGTTATGGATAAGCTATAAATAAAAAAGAAATCGCTGATGCGGTTTCTTTTTTATTTTGTCGTACGCTTCTTGCATAACATATCGAGAGGAAAGAGCGGATCGGACTAGAATTATATAGAACAATACAAAAGAGGAGGAAACAGACATGAGTATATATTTGGAGCGATTGAACAGAGTGCGCGAGGAACTGCAAAGCCTGGGGGCAGAAGCTGCCCTCATTACTTCTCCATTATCAGTGGCGTATCTGACCGGATTTATGTGTGATCCGCATGAACGTTTTCTTGGTCTTTTGCTTCAGGATAATAAAGCGGTACTATTCTTGCCTTCACTGGAGAAGGAAAAAGCGGAATCAGAGCTGGGCAGCACGGATACACTGATTCAGGAGATTGTAGGTATACAGGATACAGATAATCCGTACACCAAGGTGAAACAGAACAGCAGGGCTGCTGTCCGGTGTATAGCAGTAGAAAAAGAATATATAAAGCTAAGCCAGGCGGAGCAATTAAGCTCGGTGTTTGAGAATTCCACTCTTGTGAATGTGGGTGGCTTTATTTCGAAACTACGCAACCGAAAATCAGCTGATGAAATTTTGAAAATCAAAGCCGCGGCAGAGTTGGTGGAGGAGGTGTTGGCAGAAGGATTGAAAAAGGTTAAAGCAGATATAACAGAAATAGAGTTAGTAGCCGAACTTGAGTACATAATGAAGAAGAAAGGAGCAGATGCACCTGCATTTGACACGATGGTGCTTGCGGGAGCTAATTCCGCACTTCCACACGGTGTTCCGGGAAAGACACAGGTGAAGCAAGGGGAATTTCTGCTGTTTGATCTCGGTGTGTTTAAGGATGGATACTGTTCAGATATTACCCGTACATTCGTGATAGGCGAACCTTCGACAAAGCTGGAGCATATGTACGATACAGTGCTCGCGGCGGAAGAGGCGGCCATTCGTGCTGTACAAATCGGGCGCCCGCTGGCCGAAGTAGACCGTGCAGCGCGTGATATAATTGAGGGTGCAGGCTATGGACAGTATTTCACTCATCGCATTGGTCACGGGCTTGGCATGGAGGTGCACGAATATCCTTCTGTTCATGGAGCCAATGAAGAGGTGATGGAGGCTGGTGCTGTATTTACGATTGAGCCGGGCATTTATGTACCGGGTGTAGGCGGCGTCCGGATCGAGGATGATATACATGTTACTGACTACGGGGCTGAGGTTCTGACTTCATTTCCGAAGACTTTAACACGTCTCGATATTTAAATTGCCGTTCGTACCAGCGCCTGATATAATAATCTTTAGTGCATTTTTTCCTCGTGGGAGGTATTGTATGGATCGCAGACAAAGACAGGAGAAAATCAGAAACTTCTCCATCATCGCTCACATTGACCACGGTAAATCGACGCTGGCTGACCGGATTCTCGAATTTACCGGCGCGTTGACCGAACGAGAGCGGGAAAATCAGTTCCTAGACCAAATGGATTTGGAAAGGGAACGCGGCATTACGATTAAGCTGAATGCCGTTCAGCTGAAATATAAAGCGAAAGACGGTGAAGAGTACATTCTTCATCTGATTGATACACCAGGACACGTCGACTTTACGTACGAAGTATCCCGCAGCTTAGCCGCCTGTGAAGGCGCTCTGCTCGTCGTGGATGCGGCGCAAGGAATTGAAGCTCAGACGCTGGCCAATGTGTATCTGGCGCTGGATAATGACCTGGAAATTCTGCCGGTGATTAATAAAATCGATCTGCCAAGCGCAGAACCGGAGCGCGTCAAGCAGGAAGTTGAAGATGTAATCGGTCTCGATACAAGCGACGCAGTGCTCGCTTCGGCTAAAGCTGGTATCGGAATCGAAGAGATTCTGGAGCAAGTAGTGTCAAAGGTGCCCGCTCCAACCGGTGACCCAGATGCACCGCTGAAGGCGCTCATCTTCGACTCTTTATATGATGCGTACCGTGGCGTCATCGCTTATGTGCGTATAGTGGACGGCACTGTGAAAAAAGGCTCGAAAATTAAAATGATGGCAACCGGCAGTGTATTCGAAGTTACTGAAGTTGGTACACACGCCCCGTTTCCGAAACAAGTAGACGAACTAACGGTGGGCGATGTAGGCTTTATCGCTGCAAGTATCAAAACAGTTCGCGACACAAGGGTTGGGGATACGATTACTTTGGCTGAAAATCCGGCAAGCGAACCGCTACCGGGCTATCGTAAAGTAAATCCGATGGTATTCAGCGGTATGTATCCGGTGGATAGTGCGGATTACAACGATCTGCGCGAAGCGCTGGAGAAATTGCAGCTGAACGACGCATCGCTGCAGTTTGAGCCGGAGACGTCGCAGGCGCTCGGCTTTGGTTTCCGTTGCGGCTTTTTAGGTATGCTGCATATGGAGATTATTCAGGAGCGTATCGAACGTGAATTCGACATTCCGCTAATCACGACGGCCCCGAGTGTTATCTATCATGTAACAAAAACGGATGGCGAAGAAATTTCTATTGAGAATCCGTCGAACATGCCAGAACAGCAAAAAATAGATTTCATTGAAGAGCCGTACGTGAAGTCCTCGATTATGGTGCCGAAAGATTTTGTCGGCGCAATCATGGACTTATGTCAGCGTAAGCGCGGCGATTTCATTGATATGCAGTACATTGACGAGACGCGCGTGCAGATTGTGTATGAGATGCCACTGGCTGAGATTGTTTTTGAGTTCTTTGATCAGTTGAAGTCAAGCACGAAAGGATATGCGTCGTTTGACTATGAACTGGTTGGCTATAAAAAATCCAAACTGGTAAAAATGGATATTATGCTGAACGGTGAAGTGGTGGATGCCTTGTCCTTTATCGTACACCGGGATACTGCTTACCAGCGCGGACGCGTACTATGCGAGAAGTTAAAGGATTTGATTCCGCGACAAATGTTTGAGGTGCCGATACAGGCGGCCATCGGTCATAAGATTATTGCGCGTGAAACAATTAAGGCGATGCGCAAAAATGTACTTGCCAAGTGCTACGGCGGTGATATTTCCCGTAAGCGAAAGCTGCTCGAGAAGCAGAAGGAAGGGAAAAAGCGCATGAAATCCGTAGGAAGCGTAGAAGTACCGCAGGAAGCATTTATGGCAGTACTGAAAATGGACGAATAATTTATTGCGAACGAAACGATGAGGAGCGGGGGGTAAAAGTTTTTTTACTTCCGCTCTTTTTTTGACGGATAAGAAGGTATATGTCGCTGCGGAGGCGTCCGCGAGTTTTTCTTACTAACTATAGGTTGTTGAGAGGTGATACGGTATGACGAAGGCCGTGTATATCCACATTCCGTTTTGCACGAATAAATGCTACTATTGTGATTTTAATTCGTATGTAACGAAGAATCCGCAATTGGTGTGGGATTACCTGGATGCTTTAAATAAAGAAATGGAAGAAACGGTGCGAAGGTTCCCACCGGGAGAGATTAAAACGATTTTTGTTGGGGGAGGAACGCCAACGTTTCTCGATCCGAAACAGATGGCGCATTTCCTTGAGACGGTACGTCGGCACTTCCCGCAGTGGAGCGCAGATATAGAATTTACGATGGAGGCTAACCCTGGAACGACCGATATAGAGAAGTTGTCGATTATGAGAGAGGGCGGCGTGAACAGGATTAGCTTTGGGGTACAATCATTTGATGATCGTTTGCTGAAGCGAATCGGGCGAATCCATGATAGTGAACAAGTATTACGCAGCCTGGAAAATGCGAAGAGAACAGGCTTTGATAATATTTCGATCGACTTGATTTTCGGTCTGCCTGACCAGACGGTTGCACATTTTCAAGATACACTGGACAAGGCGTTTGGACTTGACTTGCCTCATTTTTCTTCCTACAGTCTGAAAGTGGAAGAGAATACGCTGTTTCATACATTATACGAAAAAGACCAGCTTCCTCTGCCGACAGAGGATGAAGAAGTCCTCATGTATGAACGATTAATGGAGCAGATGGCGAAGCGCGGGTACCGTCAATATGAAATCAGCAACTTCGCCAGGCCCGGCTTTGAGAGCCGTCATAATATGACATATTGGCGTAATGAGTATTATTATGGCATCGGGGCGGGGGCACACGGCTATGTGAATGGAGAGAGACATGTTAATGCCAGTCCGCTCGCGCAGTATATGCAGCTTACAGTCGAGAAGGGACTGCCGCGAGTTGAACAGTTTACTGTGAGCGGTTCTGAACAGATGGAAGACCATATGATTATGGGACTAAGAATGATGGAAGGCGTATCCGCAAGCGATTTTCAGCATCGATACGGCATAACGCTTCAAGAGCAATTCAGTCCAGTTATCGATGAGCTTACTGCGCTTGGTCTGCTTATGTGGAGCGGGGATCGCTTGCATCTTACCCGTCGTGGCATTCCATTAGGGAACGAGGTTTTCGCAAGATTCTTAGGGCTAGTTGACAAAGTTTGATCTCCTTTGGTATTTTTGAAGTAAGCTTTTTAGCACTCATTATCTAGGAGTGCTAACAAAGGAGGGGCAGCATGCTTACGGAACGACAGCAAATGATTTTACGAGCTATTATCGACAACTATATCCGTTCCGCCGAACCGGTTGGCTCACGTACGATTTCAAAACGGGAAGATATTGGATACAGCTCTGCTACCATTCGCAATGAGATGGCGGATTTGGAAGAGATGGGCTATCTGGAGCAGCCGCATACGTCGGCAGGACGCATTCCTTCCAATAAAGGTTACCGTTTTTATGTGGACCAGCTTGCTAGCATGCCTTTTGTGCAGGCAGAAGATGCTTCGCACATTCGCCGATTATTCGCCGAACGATTTTATGAATTCGAACAAGTGATGAACCAGGCGGCGTCCGTTCTCTCCGGTTTAACAAATTATACGTCCATTATACTTGGACACGACATAAAAACGACCCGACTTAAAGCGGTTCAGATGATTCCGCTGTCCCGGCAATCCGCTGTTTTCATTCTCGTAACGGATACAGGAAAGGTCGAGAATAAGACCATCTCCTTGCCTGATGGCATGGAGATGGAAGAGGTGGAGCGGGTAGTGAATCTGCTGAACGCGAAGCTTTCGGGTGTGGCGATGACAGAGCTGAGACAGCGCCTGCATGCCGAGGTGGCAAAAGAACTGGGCCGCTATATTCAGCAATATGAACAACTCATGACAGTACTTGAAGAGACGTTGACGCACGAACCAGACGATCATATCGTATTGAAGGGCACGACAAATATTTTGATGCAGCCGGAATTCCGCGATGTGGATAAAGTCAGGGATATTTTGACACTTTTTGAGCAGAATGAAATGGTAGTGCGTCTGTTTGATTCGCAGCAAACCGGGCTTCATGTACGGATCGGCACAGAGAATGAGGAACAGGCAGTCAGCGGCTGTAGCATTATTACGGCCACTTATCATCTGGACGGACAGCCGGTCGGGACGGTAGGTATTTTGGGGCCGACCCGAATGGAGTATGCACGTGTCATGGCGATTTTGAGGGAGCTTTCGGGCAATTTAACGGATGCGTTTGAACGTTTCTATAAATCCGGGCCGTAATAGTCCGGTACAATTAGTAAATAAAAGGGGATGCTTATGAGTTCACATCCGACGGAGCGGGATGGCTCAGGGGATGAACGGATATCCACCCTGCTTCATAATATGAATGCGGTACAGGCGGTTGCAGGTTCCGTAGAAGGAACGATTGGTCCTAAGGGACTCGACACGATGCTGGTAGATGAACAAGGTGGCGTCATCATTACGAATGACGGGGTCACTATTCTTGAAGAAATGGAAGTGAAACATCCGGCTGCCCGTTTGATGATAGGTCTTGCCCGTTCACAGCAGCGTGAAGTGGGCGATGGGACGACGACGGCTACCTTGCTGGCGGCGTCGCTTGTTGCCGAGGGTGTGGCACAGGTACAGCGGGGCGTTCCAATCGCTAGAGTGATTGCCGGTATCGAACTTGGAATTAGGGAAGCGATAGACCGGCTCAGGGAGGCTGCACTGCCGATCGAAGGGTTCGATGATGAACGTCTGTTTCATATCGCATACATTGCGGGAAGAGAGCAGGAGGACATTGCCCGTCTCGTCATTGAAGGGGCTAGGCTCATCGGACATGAGAAGATGCTTGAGCCGGACTTTTCTTTCAGCGAATTGGTTACGGCACGTGAAGGCGCGGAGAACAAAGTGCTGGACGGCGTTATTATTAATCAGCATCCCCTATCCCGTGAGATGCCCACCCGCCTTTCAAATGTACGGCTTCTCGTGTTGAACGACGCGCTTGCACCGGAAGAAATGGATGATGAGGCGCTAGGCACAGAAATTGGATTTCAACGGTATCTGCAGGTAAAAGAAGAGTACCGACGCAATCTTGAGAAGCTTTTGGAATTGAAAGTGAATGCAGTGGTGCTCGACCGAAGCTGTGATAGCATAGCGGAAGAATTCTGCTTGGACCATGGAATCCTAGTGCTTCATCGGGTGTTTCGTTCTGAAAGGGAACGAGTCACCCGATATACCGGTGCACGTTCGCTTAAACGTACTGCTTTGGATAAAAGCATATCCGAACTTTCACGTGCGCTCGGATATGCGGAGCAGTTAGAGTTCGATGAATCACTTGGTCACGTACAGATTATGGGCGGGCAGGGCATGCCTGAGGCGACGATGATTATCGGCGCTTCAACAAGCGAGGTGGTCGGTGAGCGGGAGCGAATTGCCAAGGATGCAGCTGCGGCTGTCCAGGCTTCGCTTCGCGGTGGCTACCTTCCTGGCGGAGGCAGCGCTGAATTATTCTTGTCCAGACATCTGGAAACATGGCGTCACTCGGTCAAAGGAATGGAAGGGTTCGGTGTGGAATCGGTCGCTGCGTCGCTGCGCAGGCCTCTTGCCCAAATGATACGCAATGCCGGCTTTAATCCACTTGAGAAAATCGAGCAGGTAAAAGCTGCGCAGGCCGAGGCGGGAACGTCTAGCATCGGTCTTGATTTTGACACTGGAGAATGCACCGACATGCTGGTAGCCGGAGTGGTGGACCCCGCACCGGTCAAATTGCATGCCCTGCAGACGGCCGGTGAAGTAAGCCGCGCTATTTTGCGCATACATACGGTCATCCGCAAGAAATCTCCAGCTATACTATTAGATGAATAGGGGGAAGTGTTGTGTCAGAAGAGAACAAAAAAGCCGCCGAAACATCGGAAGAAATAAAGCAGCAAGAAGCTACGGCAGAAGCAGTTGAATCTGTACATTCTGAGGAAAGCGAGCAGTTAAAGGCCACATCGGAAGCAAACGAGTCTTCCGATGTAACCCGTGAAGAGGAATTGCTTGCCCAAATTGAGCAACTTAAGGCTGAGAAGGAAGAGCTGAACAATCAGTATCTGCGGGCGCATGCTGACCTGCAAAACTTCCGCGCACGCGTTAACAAGGAAAAAGAGCAGATGCTCAAATATTCTTCGCAGCGTGCTGTTGAAGCGCTCCTGCCGGTAATCGATAACTTCGAGCGGGCAATTGCTGCAAGCCAAGATGCTCAGGATACAAGTGCCTTAAAGGAAGGAATCGAGATGGTATTCCGTCAACTACAGCAGGTGCTTGAACAAGAAGGGGTTACCGTGGTGCCGGGTGTCGGAGAACCGTTCGACCCGAATATGCACCAAGCGGTGATGCAGGAAGAGAGCAGTGAATACGAATCCGGTATGGTTATCGAAGAATTCCAGAAGGGGTATAAGCTAAAAGATCGCGTCATTCGACCATCTATGGTAAAAGTAAGCTCCTAATAAATCATAATAGATCGTATTCAAAAAGGAGGACAAACAGAGCCATGAAATTCAAGGCGCGGCAGTCCCGAGCAGCGAAGCGTAGGGGAGACTACGTGAGAAGTGAGGGGGAAACGCAGAATTTCGCAGCTCCGCTTCCTGGACTTTTTGAACTTTCTCTAATAAATACACTTAGAAAGGTTGGTTAACATATAATGGCTAAAGTAATTGGGATTGATTTAGGTACCACAAATTCTTGCGTAGCAGTTATGGAAGGCGGCGAGCCAATCGTTATTCCAAATCCAGAAGGCAACCGCACCACGCCTTCCGTAGTCGCTTTTAAAAACGGTGAACGCATTGTTGGCGAAGCTGCAAAACGCCAAGCGATTACTAACCCTGATAACACGGTTATCTCTATTAAGCGTTACATGGGTACGAACCATAAAGTTACCCTCGAAGGCAAGGAATATACGCCGCAGGAAGTATCAGCAATGATCCTGCAAAAGCTTAAATCTGATGCAGAAGCATATCTTGGTGAAACGGTAACACAGGCCGTTATTACAGTACCTGCTTACTTTAATGACAGCCAACGCCAGGCAACGAAAGACGCCGGTAAAGTAGCGGGTCTTGAAGTGCTTCGTATTGTCAATGAACCAACGGCCGCAGCACTTGCTTACGGAATGGAAAAGGGAGAGGACCAAACCATTCTCGTATATGACCTTGGTGGCGGTACGTTTGACGTGTCCATTCTTGAGCTTGGTGACGGCTTCTTTGAAGTAAAAGCGACAAGTGGAGATAACAAGCTAGGCGGAGATGACTTCGACCAGGTTATTATCGACTATTTGGTAGCAGAATTTAAAAAAGAGAACGGCATTGATCTATCTGTTGATCGCATGGCGATGCAACGTTTAAAAGATGCGGCGGAAAAAGCGAAAAAAGACCTTTCCGGCGTACTTACTACAACGATCTCGCTTCCGTTTATTACAGCGGATGCAACTGGTCCGAAGCACTTGGAAGTAAACTTGACTCGTGCGAAGTTCGAAGAATTGAGCGCACAGTTGGTTGAGCGTACGATGGTACCGACTCGTCAAGCGTTGTCGGATGCAGGCCTTCAGCCTTCCCAAATCGATAAGATTATCCTTGTCGGCGGTTCTACACGTATCCCGGCCGTACAGGAAGCAATTAAGAAATTCACAGGTAAAGAGCCGTATAAAGGCGTGAACCCGGACGAAGTGGTAGCGCTAGGTGCAGCTGTTCAAGCAGGCGTACTGACAGGTGATGTAAAAGACGTCGTTCTGCTTGACGTAACTCCGCTGTCACTTGGTATCGAAACAATGGGCGGCGTTATGACGAAGCTTATCGATCGCAATACGACGATTCCGACCAGTAAGTCGCAAGTATTCTCTACAGCAGCCGACAATCAGACGGCGGTAGACATTCATGTATTGCAGGGTGAGCGTCCGATGGCTAATGACAACAAAACGCTAGGTCGCTTCCAGTTGACTGACATCCCACCGGCACCGCGCGGCATCCCACAAATCGAAGTTACGTTCGATATCGATGCCAATGGTATCGTAAACGTGTCGGCGAAAGACCTTGGCACAGGTAAACAACAGCAAATCACGATTACTTCTTCCTCCGGTTTAAGTGACGAAGAAGTGGAACGTATGGTACGTGAAGCGGAGGAGAACGCGGAAGCTGATAAGCAGCGCAAAGAGCAGGTAGAATTGCGTAACGAAGCGGATCAATTAGTGTTTACAACAGAAAAAACGCTGAATGACCTTGGTGATAAAGTAGAGCAGGCTGAGATCGACAAAGCGAACGCGGCGAAGGATAAGCTGAAAACCGCGCTCGAAGGAACGGATCTCGAAGCGATCCGTACGGCAAAAGACGAGTTGCAGGAAGTCGTACAGCAACTGTCCGTGAAGTTGTATGAACAAGCTGCACAACAGGCACAAGCAGCTCAAGGTGCGGAGCAAGCCGGTAAAAAAGACGATGACAATGTCGTAGATGCCGACTATACTGTTGTAAATGAAGACGAAAAAAAATAATGCGTAACGCATGATGAAGAAAAAGTCAAAGTCAGGGGCAAACTTGGCTTTGACTTTTTTTCGTAATTTGATATATGATGAACTTTATGAGTGAAACAGTGCGGGAGTGAAGAGTATGAGCAAACGCGATTATTACGAGGTTCTGGGCATAGAAAAGTCCGCCTCGGAAGATGAGATAAAAAAAGCATACCGTAAGCTGGCTCGCAAATATCATCCAGATGTTAATAAAGAACCAGATGCGGAACAGAAATTCAAAGAAGTCAAGGAAGCGTACGATGTCCTTAGCGATCCGCAAAAGCGAGAGTCTTATGATCATTTTGGTCATGCCGGAGCCCAGCAGGGCGGCTTTGGCGGCGGTGGCGACTTTGGTGGCTTTGGTGATATTTTTGACATGTTCTTTGGTGGCGGCGGCGGGCGACGCAATCCGAACGCACCACGTCAAGGGGATGATCTGCAGTATACGATGCAGATTGAATTCAAGGAAGCTGTCTTCGGTAAAGAAATGGATATTGAGATTCCGAAGGAGGCGACTTGTTCCAAATGTGATGGATCAGGCGCTGAACCAGGCAGCAAAGTGGAAACATGTCATACGTGTAACGGTGCCGGACAGCAGGAGGTTGTACAGAATACACCATTCGGCCGTGTCGTAAACCGACGTGTTTGCCCGACATGTAAAGGAAGCGGCCAGTTCGTGTCCGTCAAGTGCAGTAAGTGTCACGGTAGCGGGAAAGAAAAAGTACGTCGCAAAATCCATATCAAAGTTCCTGCCGGGGTAGATGATGGGGCGAGAATGCGCATTACCGGCGAAGGTGAGTTGGGGGCGAATGGCGGACCACCGGGCGATTTGTACATTGTGTTCCGCGTAAAGGCGCATGAGTTTTTTGAACGTGATGGTAACGATGTTTTCTGCAAAGTACCAATTACGTTCGCTCAGGCCGCGCTCGGAGATGAGATCGAAGTGCCGACGCTTGATGGCAAAGTGAAATTAAAAGTACCTGCGGGCACGCAGACAGGAACGAAATTCCGCCTGCGCGGTCATGGAGTTCCATATCTGAATCGCTCCGGTAAAGGCGATCAACACGTAAAAGTAGTCGTGGTAACACCGACGAAGCTAGACGATAGACAGAAGGAATTGCTTCGTGAGTTTGCTGAAATCAGCGGCCAAGAAATGCATGGCGGTCACGAACCTTCTTTCTTTGATAAAATGAAAAAAGTGCTGCGTGGAGAAATCTAAGCAGCAAAGCTTGATAGCAAACGAGAGGATGGGACAATCGGATGAACTGGTCTGAAATCAGCGTTCACACGACGCAGGAGGCAATCGAGGCAGTTTCAAATATTTTGCAGGAAGCGGGTGCATCCGGAGTTGTTATTGAAGACCCGGAGGTACTGAAGCGCGAATGGAAGGATAGATTCGGAGAAATCTATCAGCTATCGGCAAAAGATTATCCATCTGAAGGTGTCATCGTGAAAGCCTATCTTCTCGCGAGCGATCAGATACAACAAACTGTACAACATATCGAACAGGCGATTCGAAGTCTTTCTGCATACGGCATCGAAGCCGGTTCCGGCTCGGTGTCGCTTGCAGAAGTTCAAGAGGAAGATTGGGCAACCGCCTGGAAGAAGTATTATAAACCAGTAGAAGTATCGGAACGAATTACGATTACTCCTACATGGGAGAATTATGTACCAGAGAAAGAGAACGAACTTATTATTGAGCTCGATCCGGGTATGGCGTTCGGTACAGGAACACACCCGACAACAGTAATGTGTATTCGAGCATTAGATGAAGCGATTGCAGGAGGCGAAACGGTTATAGACGTTGGTTGTGGTACGGGGGTGCTCAGTATCGCTGCCGCGAAGCTGGGGGCTTCATCCGTTCGAGCACTCGATCTTGATGAAGTTGCTGTCCAATCCGCAAGAACGAATGTAGAATTGAACGGCACGGAGAATACAGTAACTGTCGCACAGAATAATCTGCTCGATGGTATCGACGGTCCGGTCGATATGATCGTCGCCAATATTCTAGCTGAAGTTATCGTTTTATTTGTCGAAGATGCAGCCAGGGCATTGAAGCCTAACGGATTGTTCATCACATCAGGTATTATTACTCAAAAAGAAGCCGAAGTTAGGGAAGCGATGGAGAAGGCTGGTTTCCGTATTACGGATGCACATTACATGCACGATATGTATGAGAAAGAAGATGGCTCCCGTTACACCGATACCGACAGAGTAGCGCCACCGAGCATTCGCGACCGAGGTGACATCGACTCCGGCTGGGTATGTCTGGTGGCACAAAGAAAAGCAGAGTGAGGGATGTAGCATGCAGCGATACTTTGTAGACCCTTCGCAAATGGATGAACAGTATGTGATGATTACGGGTGACGATGTGAATCATATTGCGCGTGTCATGCGTTCGCGTGCTGGTGATGAAATCATCTGCTGCAATGGTCAAGGACGTGACGTACGTGGAGCAATCGAAGAAATCGGTGCTGATGCGGTCCGGGTGCGCATCCTTGAGGAAGACCTTCCGAGCCGCGAGCTTCCGGTGCAAGTTACCATTGCACAGGGATTGCCTAAAGGTGATAAAATGGAGTTGGTCATTCAGAAAGGCACTGAGCTCGGTGCTTTTTCTTTTTGCGCGTTCACCTCATTGCGTACAGTAGTTAAGCTAGATGATAAAAAAGAGAAAAAGCGCAGGGAACGGTGGCAGAAAATTGCCAAGGAAGCGGCCGAACAGTCACATAGAAGCCGGGTACCGGATATCGCCAATATGCTAACCTGGCGCGAGCTGCTTGCATCGGCATCGCAATTCCATTATGCTTTATTTGCATATGAGAAAGAAGAGACAGCTACGTTGCGTCGTGCTCTCTCCGGCGTTCCATCTGGCTCGCGAGTTTTGCTTGTCATCGGTCCGGAAGGTGGCTTCGATGAGAAGGAAGTTATAGAGGCGGAGACAGCCGGATTCGTCAGCGTCTCGCTGGGAAGGCGTATTCTGCGAGCGGAAACGGCCCCGCTTTATGCGTTGTCCTGTGTTTCATACGAGTTTGAACAAGCATGATATAATGAAGACAGTATAAAGGCAGAAGGAATTTTATAGTAAGGAGTTGGATGATACATGCCAACTGTAGCATTTCATACGCTCGGCTGCAAAGTGAATCACTATGAGACCGAAGCACTCTGGCAACTGTTCAAGCAAGCCGGATATGAAAAAATAGATTTTGAACAAAGCGCAGATGTGTATATCATAAATACATGTACGGTAACGAATACGGGGGATAAGAAAAGCCGTCAAGTTATTCGCCGCGCCATTCGCCGTAACCCGGAAGCTGTTGTAGCGGTAACAGGCTGTTATGCACAGACAACGCCGCATGAGATTATGGCAATCCCGGGTGTGGATATCGTAGTGGGAACATCCGGTCGCGACAATCTGATTGGATACGTAAATCAGTACTTGCGCGAGCGTGAACCGATTAATGCGGTATCCAATATTATGAAAGCGCGCGAATACGAAGAGCTGGATGTACCTGAATTTACCGATCGTACACGTGCATCACTGAAAATTCAAGAAGGCTGTAACAATTTCTGTACGTTCTGTATTATTCCGTGGGCGCGCGGATTGATGCGTAGCCGTAAACCGGAAAGCGTTATCGAGCAGGCAAACAAGCTGGTGGCTGCAGGCTACAAGGAAATCGTGCTGACGGGCATTCATACCGGAGGATACGGTGAAGACCTGGAAGATTATAATCTGGCGCGTCTGTTGCGTGAGCTTGATACGAAGGTTCCTGGATTGAAGCGTATTCGTATCAGTTCCATTGAGGCAAGTCAGATTACGGACGAGGTTATCGAAGTGCTGAACTCTTCTGATAAGATGTGCCGTCATCTGCACGTTCCTCTGCAGGCAGGCGATGACAGCGTATTGAAACGCATGCGCCGCAAATATACGACGGACGAGTTCCGCCGCAAAATCGAGCAGCTACATCAAGCGCTACCTGATGTAGCTATTACAACGGATGTTATCGTAGGATTCCCTGGTGAAACAGAAGAAATGTATGAGAACGGGTACCGTTTTATCGAAGAGATGAAGTTTGCAGAACTGCATGTCTTCCCGTACTCTAAACGGAGTGGGACACCTGCGGCCCGCATGGAAGACCAAGTAGACGAAGAAGTGAAGAACCGTCGTGTGCACGAATTAATCGCATTATCTGATAAGCTGGCGCTTGAATATTCCAGTAAGTTCGTTGGTGACGTCCTCGAAGTTATTCCAGAAGAGCCGTACAAGGAAGCTCCTGAGAGCGGCCTGTATGTTGGCCATTCCGATAACTATTTGAAGCTTGTGTTCGAAGCAAATGAATCACTCGTTGGAAAAATATGCAAGGTACGTCTGGATGAACCTGGTTCTGAATATTGTAAAGGCACGTTTGCTCGTGTGCTTAGCGAAGAGACGCTCAAGGCATAAAGTGAAACTTCGCGCAGTGGGGGGAGTCTTCATCCCCCACTGTGTGTTAGTTGAACATATCCGACCTTTAAGGGCAGTTTACCTCCATCTACACTTCTTCGATTTCTTTCAGTCTTGAGGTGGGAGTATTACTGCCCGTTAAGGCGGGATAAAAAGTAAACAGGCATAAAAGCGAAACTGTTTTTTCTCAGTTTCGCTTTTTTTGCTATCATTCTTTTGTATAATTTTAGACAGATTGTTTTTACCGCTATTATATTGAGGAGTCGCTTATGCTTCATTTAGATAATTGGCCGATTCGCCGTAAGATTACTTTGCTTGCATTTGGTATCGTCTTGTTCACCTTGTTGATGGGCACGATGATTCTAATTGGCAAAATCGTCAGTGTAAAGATCGAAGAGGTGAGTCAGCGTTCGTTATTAACGGCGAAAGTCACTGCACAAATGCCGGAAGTCAAGCTGGCGGTAGAGATGCCGGAGGGCGCTAAACGTATGCAATTGCTTGTAGAGCAGGTTCGCAACATTTATGGGGTCGACTATATTGTCGTGGTTGATATGAACGGCAAACGGATGTCTCATCCACTCGAAAGCCGGATCGGGACATTTTTCGATACGGCAGAAGCAAAGCCTGCCTTTGCTGAGCATATCTATATTGATCGCGTGAAAGGAGATCTTGGCGAAGGCGTGCGGGCCTATGCACCAATTATGAATGTTGAACACCAACAAGTTGGAGTGGTGATGGTCGGTAACACAGTGCCTAAATTATCGGCTATTATAGAAGATATGGGTAAGGAAATGGGCATTATTCTCTCGCTAACCTTAACATTTGGGATTGTATGTGCCTATCTTTTGGCCAGTCATATTAAGCAACAAACATTCCAATTGGAACCCCAGGAATTGGCTCGGACACTGGATGAGCGGACCGCCGTGTTTCATGCTATCCATGAAGGGATTATTGCGATTGATGAGAATGAGCGTATTACCGTCATTAATGAAGCAGCACGCCGTATGCTGAAGGTGAGAGGCAAGGCGATCGGAGAGAATATTCGTGAAGTCATCCCCGATACACGCCTTCCGGAAATTATAGAGCTTGGTCGTCCGCTGTATAACAAACAATTTTATATTGGTGACACGCTCCTTCTAAGCAATCGTATGCCTATCAAAGTAAAAGGGAAAACGTCTGGGGCTCTGGCGATTTTTCAAGATAAGACGGAAGTGACGCAACTGGCTGAAGAACTTACAGGGGTAAAGGCGTTTGTGGACGCGCTCCGTGCTAAAAACCATGAGCATAGTAATAAGCTACATACGATTGCCGGGTTGATTCAATTAGGCAAAGAGCAAGAAGCATTACGCTACATTTTCCAACTGGATGAAGAACAAGAAAATGTAGCCCATTATATTAGTGGCCGCATTCAGGATATTAATCTGTCCGGTCTACTTATCGGTAAGATTAGCCGGGCCAAGGAACTTGATATTACGTTGCATATTGATTCATACAGCGAATTTCAATTTTTTCCTGAAGGCATGACCTATCACGATCTGGTTATTATTATCGGGAATCTAATCGAGAATGCCTTCGATGGGCTCGTAGAAGTGAATGATCGGGACAAGCGGGTTGATGTGTCGATTGTGCAGGACGATAGCTATCTCATTGTCGAGGTTGAAGATAATGGAATCGGTATTCCTGAAGAGATGCAACAACAGATTTTTACAAAAGGCTTCTCCACTAAAGAGAAGGGAGAACATGGTATCGGACTGTATCTTGTCTCTTCGATTGTCGAGCGAAGCGGGGGGGAGATTGAATTGGAAAGCGCGTTAGGATACGGCACATGGGTACGCATAAAGCTGCCGATGGAACGTAAGGAGGATTTTGAGCATGAGCAAAACGATTAATGTCTTACTTGTAGAAGATGACCCGATGGTTCAGGAGATTAATACTTCTTTTATTGAACGGGTAGAAGGATTTAAGGTCATAGGCTGGGCACGTAACGGGGAGGAGGCGATTGAGAATGTAAAGCGGCTTGCTCCTCATCTGGTTATTCTGGATTTATATATGCCTGGTAAAGGCGGGCTGGAAGCGCTTCGTGCTATCCGACAGCAAGAATTGGATGTGGACGTAATTGCGGTGACGGCAGCCAATGATAGGGAAACGGTTTTGCGCGTAATGCGATTAGGAGCCGTGGACTACATTTTTAAGCCGTTTCAATTTCACCGGATTCAGGCGGCATTGCTGCGCTATAAAGAACATTTTCGCCGCAATCAGTCAGCAGTGTTCTCGCAATCGATGTTTGATGTTGCACGCGAATTTACGATGTTTGGCAACAAACAATCGAATAAAAAGGAAGAGGCAGAAATCGAGTATCCAAAAGGTATTCAGGCGTTTACGCTACAGCAGGTGTCCGATTGTCTAAAGGGAGAGGCTGGAGAAATGTCCGCTGAAGAAATTGGTCAGCTTATCGGTATGTCCCGGGTTACTGTGCGGCGATATCTTGAATATCTCGAATCGGTTGGTAAAGTCAGATCATATATGGTATATGGTACGGTAGGCCGCCCGATGAAAATGTACACATGGCTCAATGAACAAAAAGAACAAAATGTGTAACAAAAAGAACAAAACGTTTTAAAAATACGAAAACTTTTCTCTTCCCTATGCAAACGTTATCATGAAACTATCAGAAAAAGAGAACTATTTGCAAAGGGGAGTGTCCCATGAAGATTTTGAAGAATTTGACGGTACAAGTCGTTATCGCCATTATCATCGGCATTATCGTCGGATCGGTCTGGCCGGATGTTGGCAAAGAGATGAAAGTGGTCGGAGAGACATTTATCAATATGATCAAGATGGTCATCGCACCGATCATCTTCCTTACTATCGTCCTTGGCATCGCCAGCATGGGTGACATGAAGAAAGTAGGGCGCGTTGGAGGAAAAGCGCTTATTTATTTCGAAGTTGTAACGACTTTCGCCCTTATTATCGGTATTATAGTAGCCAACATTACAAAGCCGGGAGCGGGGCTTGACCCGGCGAAACTGAATAGCGGAGATATTACCAAGTATACTGAGAGTGCAAAAGAGATGGACTGGGTGGAATTCTTCACTCATATTGTTCCATCTAATATGTTTGAAGCGTTCGCTAAAGGTGACATTCTGCAAATCCTATTCTTCTCAGTTTTGTTCGGTCTCGGTTTGACTGCCATGGGCAAAACAGGCAAGCCTGTTATTGATTTCTTCGAGAAATTATCTACTATTTTCTTCAACATTCTCGGCATGGTTATGAGGCTCGCGCCAATCGGTGCGTTCGGTGGTATGGCATTTACCATCGGGAAGTATGGCCTCGGAACATTGCAACAGCTTAGCATGCTGATGCTAACGGTGTATGCCACAATGTTCTGCTTTGTATTTATTGTATTAAATATTATTGCCAAGATGTATGGTTTTAGCTTATGGAACTATCTCAAATTTATTAAAGAAGAGTTGCTGATCGTATTGGGAACCTCCTCGTCTGAGTCCGTTCTGCCACGCATGATGGATAAGATGGAGAAATTCGGTTGCTCCAAGCCAGTTGTCGGCCTTGTAATTCCGACAGGGTATTCATTCAATCTGGACGGGACAACCATCTACTTGTCCATGGCGACTATCTTCCTGGCACAAGTATTCCATGTTGATTTGAGTATCACGCAGCAGTTAACAATTATTGCGATTCTGATGCTCACATCGAAAGGGGCAGCGGCAGTTACCGGTGGCGGATTTATTGTGCTTGCTTCTACGTTGACGGCTATGCAGGTCATTCCGGTAGAAGGGCTCGGGCTTCTTATCGGTGTCGATCGCTTCATGTCAGAAGCTCGCGCTATTGTAAACCTTATCGGGAACGGGGTGGCGACCATTGTCGTAGCGAAGAGCGAGCAAGAATTCGACGAGACGAAGCAGCAGCAAGCTATACAGGAAATGAACCAAAAAATGAGTGCATAAAGAATAGAGTAAGAAGAGAAAGCGCCGGCTATCTAGCCGGTGTTTTTTCTATGACAAGAAAGTATGCTATGATACGAATACAAAAGAACGCAGAATAAGGTGAGATGACATGAAATCTCTAGGGTGGTTGGTAGTATTTCTTATCGCCGGTCTATCGCTTTCCATTGCTATTGGTTTTAGCTTCAGCGCGGGAGCACCTGTGCGCTACGACGCAGAACAGGAAGGATTGGATCAGAAAGTGATCATCCGATTTAGTCATGTGGTCGCAGAAAATACGCCAAAAGGACTGGCGGTTGCCAAGTTTGCAAAGCTGGTACGCGAGAAAACGGATGGGATGGTTGAAATCCGCGTCTATCCGAACGCGACACTATTTGATGATGAAAATGAATTTAATGCGCTCCAATCGGGCAAAGTGGAAATGATAGCACCTGCTACATCCAAGCTCTCTTCGCGATATCCAGCGTGGATGATTATGGACTTGCCGTATGCATTTGAAAATGAGAGAGAAGTTAATGAAGCGATGGATGGGCGCCTGGGTGAATTATTATTCGAGGCTATTAATGATGAGAATGTCAAAGGTCTTGCACTGTGGGACAATGGTTTCAAACAGATGACTGCAAATCGGCCTGTCGTACAGGCGGATGATCTCAAAAATCAAAATTTCCGTATTATGCCGGGGCCTGTTCTACACGCGCAATTCAGAACATTGGGAGCCAAAGCTGAGAGCCATTCATTCAACGATTTGTATCGGCAGCTGCAAAGCGGTGTTGTACAGGGGCAAGAGAACACATTATCCAATATATACAGCAAACGCTTATATCAGGTACAAAAATATATGACGGTTAGTAATCATGGCTATCTGGGGTATATTGTATTAATAAATAAAACAACATGGGATAGGCTATCCAATACCCAACAGGAAGCGATCGAATCAGCGATGGCAGAGACAACCGCCTGGATACGTGAATACGCGAAAAAGATGAATGACAGAGCATTGGCTGAAATGAAAGCAGAACACATGATTGCTATCCACATGCAGACAAATGAGGAAAAGGAAGCATGGAAAAAGCGGCTTGAGCCCGTCTATTATCAATTTAAAGATGTAATCGGTGGACCGGTTATCGAAGAGTGGCAGCAGCTTATCGTCCGGCAACGCTCTCCTCATAAAAGTCCCTCCGGTTACGAATAAATGTTATGAAAAAAGTGGTAAAAGACGGTCATAGTGCGATAAACTTGAAAAAAGGATGCTTTTGCGAGGAGGAATGTTTCATGGCAAAGGAGGTTTCAGCAGGAGGCGTTGTATATCGGAGAACGAAGGATAATCGGATTGAACTTATGATTATTGAAGATCGCTATTTAAAGGCGTCTCTGCCTAAGGGGAAACGGGAAAAAGGAGAAACAATGGAAGAGACGGCGCTTAGGGAGATTCGTGAAGAAACCGGAATTGAGGGCAAGGTGGTTCAGCCCTTGGAAACGATTTATTATAATTACTACAATCCAAAAGTTGGGGCTGTAAAGAAAGAAGTGCACTATTATTTAGTGGAAGCGATGGCAGGCACGCTTGTTCCGCAGCTGGAGGAAATTCATACTGTGGCTTGGATGTCGCCGGAGGCGGCCTGGGAGAAACAGGCGAAGAACGGGTACCAGAATAACATTTCGGTCCTGTCCAAAGCATATGAATTGCTCGGGCTTGATCATCGAAAGGAGAAAACATCATGACAGACACAAATAAATCGCTGGCAACGTATATCGATCACACCTTGCTAAAACCGGAAACTACGATGGAGATGATCGATAAGCTATGTCGGGAAGCGAAAGACAATGAATTCTTCGCTGTATGTGTCAATCCGTACTGGGTTGCACGGTCAAAACGAAATCTCCAGGGCAGTCAGGTAAAAGTTGCCACGGTTATTGGTTTTCCTCTTGGTGCGAATGCTGCCGAAGTGAAAGCGTTCGAATCGGCGAAAGCAATCGAGGATGGAGCCGATGAATTGGATATGGTCATCAACATTGGAGCGTTGAAATCAGGAGACGATGAGGCGGTGCTGCAAGATATTGCGGCGGTCGTGGCAGTCGCAGGAGATCGTGCGCTCGTGAAAGTAATTATTGAGACCGGTCTTCTGACAAATGAAGAGAAAGAAAGAGCCTGCCGTCTGAGTAAGGAAGCAGGGGCGCATTTCGTTAAGACGTCCACCGGATTCGGAGCAGGGGGAGCCACGATAGAAGATGTTAAGCTGATGCGTGCGGCTGTTGGACCAGAATTGGGCGTAAAAGCATCAGGCGGCGTTCGGACACGCGAAGACGCCGATGCGATGATTACAGCAGGTGCTACACGTATTGGTACCAGTGGCGGTGTTACTATCGTACAAGGCGGGACGAACACGGAACAGTATTAATTCACTAATAGCAACAAGCGTATGACTGCAGCAATACGGTCATACGCTTGTTTTTTTAGGACGGGTGCCATCCCCGCGAGTTCTTCTTATTTTCTAATGCAATATTGAGCTGCTCGCGCGAGCCAGTGCGCAAACGGCAATGCCAGCAGCGAACAAATAACATTGAACAGAGTTTGGGCATGTGCGATTTGAACCGCCGGATCGGTTGTCAGCCAGATGACTAGTGCCCCCAAGGGATGAATAAACGGCAAGAATAGTAGTACCCCTGCGACATTCAATACGACATGAACCCATGCAACTTGTTTTGCTTCGGCATTTCCACCTATTGCCGCCATTATGGCGGTTACGCATGTTCCGACATTGCTACCGAGAACAATTGCAATGCCCATTCCGAGCGTCAGGATGTTCTCATTCATAAATCCCATCGTCATGGCCGTCACTGCCGAACTGCTGTGCAGCAGCGCGGTAAACATTGCACCAAGAAAAATTCCATTAAAGTAACTACTATCAGGTTTGGCAAGCGATGATAAAAAGAAAGAGGTATGCTGCAAAGGTTCGGCCACCATCTGCATCATCTGAATACCAAGAAATACGCACCCGAAGCCGGATAGAGACATCCCGATTGCTTTGATTACCTGCGAACGCATCCACAGTACGGAACAGCCTACAATAAACATCGGCAACGCCAATTTTTGTGGATTCAGCGCAATCAACTGGGTTGTGAACGTTGTTCCAATATTTGTGCCGAGAATAATGCCTATCGTCTGTGGAAATGACAGCAATCGCGCATTCGCAAGTCCAATTGTTACGACTGACACCGCACTGCTGCTCTGTACGAGCATCGTCACTAGCGTACCTGTAATCATGCCACGCGTCGGAGTTTTCGTAAAACGTACAAGCCAGCGGTGAAGATTATCACCCGCTAGCGCAAATAAGCCAAGGCGCATTAAATACATTCCGCCCAAAAACAAACCAAGTCCCGCCAAAAGGGGAAGCGCAAGACTAGCCATCCGTTCGTCTCCTCTCGTGCACGTCTACCCCACATATGTATGCAAAGCGCAAGACAGGCATGACAGGCCCGAACAAAACGAAAGGCAGATCCTGAAGGGATCTGCCTCGAAACGTTAATATACATTGCAGACGAAATAATCGATACGTCGTGTGTCCAATCCGCCAATCGTATAGCCGAAGAACGGAATATACCGGAAATACGTAACTGTTTGTTGACGCACAGAGAACGGCCAAATCCAGAACTGGTCGCCGTTCGATAGCCACACGTACGTCCAGCGGAACAGGCACAGCCGCAGGCTTCCTGGAGCAACAGCCTGGGTGCTGTATGCCTGGCTCTGCTGTGGAATGTAAGTAGGCGGCGGAGTAGGTGGCTGCATCGGCTGTTGACCGGGTCCACCGGGCGGCTGTGTTGGAGGCTGAGGAGGGAAGCCACCGCCCGGAAATGGTCCCGGATAAGGCGGCTGTGTTGGAGGCTGAGGAGGAAAGCCTCCGCCGGGAAATCCAGGAATACTCGGCAGGTTTTGAGGAAATGAAAATTGTCTTTCTTCTTTATGAGATTTGCTCATTGTAACACCTTCCTTTCCGTATAGACTATTCACAAATCGGGACTATTGCGTATAAAATAGGCACAAGCCTGCTATGGCAAAAGAACAAGTGAAAGGGTGAACAGAATGGAAGTAAAAACGAACGGATGCAGTATTGACCACTCTCTAGAAGATGTACGCAAGAAGCTCGGTGCCATTGAACCTCATCTGCCTACAAGCATCTCCCAGATCTTGCCGGGATATATAGAGCAGGAACGGACACAAGACGAGCTTAATCATGTATTTCATTTACTAAAGAAGTATGACCTTGCAGATGATGAAGAAAAGGCACGTCGTAATGAAGAATTCAGAAAGCTATTGCAGCACGTTTAGACGAAAGATAGAATACCCTCCGCTTTTGGACAAGCGCAGGGTATTTTTTATGTATATACTTTCCTTTCTTAATTGTAAGCGGAGAAAGAATCGCAAAGCGTTGCCAAACGTTATTTTTTACAGCGGATCATTTGCTTTTTTTCCGAAAAAGGATGAGCAAAGGCCCCCGCAAGTTTTTCTTAATGTAATACTTTTCATCAAAATGCGACAGAAAAATTTTCTTCTCCGCGAAAAGTATAGCAGGCAAGGATAAAAATACATCAAGAAATGAAAGGGAGATCACTAGTGAACAAAAAACTTGTAAGCGGATTATTGGCAGCTACTCTTCTTGTTGGAGGTACGTCCGTTTTTGCACAGGACAATACTACAACGACAGAAAAAGAAAAGAAAGAAACGGCTACTAAAGTGACTGGATTGGAAAATGCACTACAGAATGTAAAGAACGAGACAGCAAGACAAGCCATCATGACAGCCATCCAAAACCAAAATCAAAAACAAAATGTGACAACAGGAGATAGTGTAACCGTAACACCTGCTCCAGCAAAGGATAAGAATGAAAAACCAGTAAAGGAAAAACAAGGCGTTGTCACTGTAAAAATCAATGGAAAAATTATGATTGCAGATCAGAAGCCGATCATCATTAACGGACGTACTGTTGTACCGTTGCGCAGCATCTTTGAAGCGCTCGGTGCAGATATTAAATGGGACAACATCAAACAAACCGTTCATGCGGTGAAGGATAAAAATAAAGTAGAGGTTAAAATTGGGGATCTTACAGCGGTAGTCAACGGTAAGAAAGTGAAGCTGGATCAAAAAGCGTTTATGGTTAATAATCGTACGATGGTACCGGTTCGTTTCGTAAGTGAAGCACTTGGTGCAGATGTACAATGGGATGCCAAAAACTTGACGATTCACATTACGATGAAAAAATAAAGTAACAGTATAAAAGGATAACACAGCGGACACTTGCCTTGCAGGTGTCCGTTTTTATATGCATTCTCGTTTTTCTTTTATAATTTTAGTAAAATAATGTGCATGAAAACAGAGAAAAGGATGGTTTCGATGATTGCACTACCAGAACGTTTTGTTGAACGAATGAAGCGGACGATGGGGGAGAAGGATGCAAAGGCTTTTTTTGCAAGCTATCAAGAAAGTTCAGCGCACGGCCTGCGCCTTAATCCTGGAAAAGTATCGTGTGAAGCAGCTAATGCGATGCCATTTTCCCTTACACCTGTGCCGTGGTGTTCAACAGGGTTTTATTATACAGAAGAAGACAGACCGGGCAAGCATCCGTATCATGCAGCAGGCTTGTATTATATACAGGAGCCGAGCGCAATGGCGGTCATCGAGGCGCTTAGGCCTGAGCCAGGAGATAAGGTGCTGGATTTATGCGCGGCTCCGGGAGGCAAGTCGACGCATATCGCCGGATACTTGGGGAATGAAGGGTTGCTAGTAGCGAATGAAATCCACCCATCCCGCGTCAAAGCGCTCTCTGAGAATGTGGAGCGATGGGGAGCGCGTAATATTCTTGTAACCAACGAAACACCGGGGCGTATGACTGAACGTTTTCCTGCTTTCTTCGATAAAATCGCGGTGGATGCGCCTTGTTCGGGAGAAGGAATGTTCCGCAAGCTGCCGGAAGCATGCGAGGATTGGTCGGAAGGCAAAGTGGCCCATTGCGCAGAGATGCAAACGGATATTCTTGCAGACGCAGCAGTAATGCTAAAGCCAGGCGGTGTTATCGTATATTCGACCTGTACGTTTGCGCAGGAGGAGAACGAGGTGCAAATCAAGAGTTTTCTTGCGACACATCCGGAATTTTCGCTTGAACCGATTGCGCAGGAAGCATATTTCACGCCGGGTGAGCTACAGCATACCGTACGCCTATGGCCGCACAAGCTGCGCGGGGAAGGGCACTTTCTCGCCCGTTTGCGCAAGCGCGCCGACGTTGAGATAACAGAAGAGGTGCAAGAAGCAAAAACAAAGCCGTTACCGCCAGATGTACGCAAGATATTTGAATCATTCTGCAAGGAAACGCTGACGTTCGTTCCAGAAGGAGTTTATGTGCTCTTCGGTGATCAACTGTACGTGATTGCGGATGGATTGCCGCGCTTGAACGGTCTGAAAGTTACGCGGGTTGGCTGGCATCTGGGCAAGGTGAAGAAAGACAGATTTGAGCCGTCCCACGCGCTGGCGTTAGCGCTGAGATCGGGAGAGTGGAAGCGAGGTATAGATTTTGCGGCAGACAGCGAGGAAGTTCGTCGCTACTTGAGGGGCGAGAGTCTGTTCGTGGATACGACCGGAAAAGGCTGGACCGTGGTGACGGTGGACGGATACCCGCTCGGCTGGGGCAAGCTTGTGCAGGGACAATTGAAGAACCACTATCCCAAAGGATTGCGGTGGGTGTAGTGTGGTGAAACATGTAGGCAACCCCCTTGATATATAAGGGGGTTACCTACATTCTGAGAAGTATTTCGTAATAAACTACCCCTACTTGCGTTGACTACATTCAGAAACTGAATAGTTACAAAACAAAAATAAAAACAGAATATATTTAAAGATAGGGTATATCGTGTTCGTCATATGTTTTGTGATTGACATATACTTTTTTTGTTTATAATAAATGGATTTGTGCTATACTCAATAAAAAAGTGGAAAATAAAAAAGACTGCATGCGCTGCAGCGCATGCAGTCGATGTACAACAGACGTTCCCAAATGCAGGGAGCGGCTCATATGGTTGAACAGAGATGGACCTCCTGTGCTTGTCAGGCTCAAGGGAGGTCTATTTCTTTTTTATAAGTGTCGCGATGGCAAGAATAACACCTACAATGCTAATGGTAGTACGCCGAAGTTGATTGCTAGGTTAAGTGCTTCATATGACACCATTAGGCTTCACCCCCTTTCTTCTAGGGAGTGAGCCGCTGACCGCCCTTGAGGAGCCGTATTCAGTTGTACAAGCACGATTATACCATGTAAAAATGGAAATGGGTGGCACAAAAATAGGCGTACAATGAGGAGCAATACATCCTTGTCTCAATCAATCCATAGAAAAGGTGATTTTAGAACATTGGACCATTGAAGATGGACAAAAGCAGAAAGAGGAATAAGTGAATTGACGAAAAATTATGTGTGAGTTATTATAAAATATAATCACATATTCTCTTTCAAAGGGGAGTAGCTGTACAGCAAAGTCGTCATTACGGGAAATTCCCCGGCTTTGCTGGCAACAACACGTTGTTAGCGAGACCTTTGCCAAATTTCTGGTAAAGGTTTTTATTTTTGGGCGTTTACCAGATCAACTGGTAAACGCTTTTTATTTCTGGACTAAGAAATGATATGTCGCTGTAAAGTGAAAAAGTGACATAAGCGGCCGCTTGTCTTCTTTGTGGAAAAAGGACGAACGGCAACACCCGCGAGTTTTTCTTATTTAATTAATCAAAAGGAGAAGAAACGTATGAAAAAATGGCTTTCCATGTTCGTGTTGCTACTTGCCACATTCCTTGGGGGATGCAGCAGCATCAATGACTCCCTCGCATATGCAAACAGTGCAGCCGATTATGTGACAAAAGTAACTGAATTTGCCAATGAGGCGCCTTCGATTGCCAAACAAGCCGTAAATGATGAAAAGGCCAGAGAACAGCTAGAAGCAGAGCTGCAAGGATTAAAACAGGACATTCTAGCATTCAATAAGGTGCAACCACCCGAAATAGCAAGCGGCGTGCATGAAGAGATCGTAAAACAAAATGAGAAATTAGCGAAAGAAATTGATTCCTATTCACAAAAAATCAAAGAAGGTACCGTTCATCTAGAAGCCTTCGGGAATTCAGAGCTTTTTCGAACGATGAGTGAGATGAATGAGCTTCTTAATAAAATTCAAGCTCTAACGAATTAGTATGAGGATGAGAGTAGTATGGAGAGGATAATTGCCCTTGATCAAAGTTTATTTTATTGGTTAAACGTGACGTTGCATATTCCCTCGATTGATTGGTTAATGGTATTCTGCTCCAAAATCGGAAACAACGGCCTTTTTTGGTGCCTTGTTGCAATGGTTCTCTTTTTGTTTCGGAATCGCTTGGGAGGATTCCATCCTCCCATTATGCTGTTCATTGGGATCGGGATAGCAAGTGTGATAGAAACTCTTATAAAAACAAGCATCGCCAGGCCGAGGCCTCCTTTAATAGAGGAGAATATCCTGCAATTTATCGAGCTTCCTGTATCCCACTCCTTTCCTTCAGGGCATACAACTGTATCTTTCGTATCCGTATACATTTTACATCGGTTTTTTCCACGCTCCATATATTGGACCCTGCCTTGCGCGCTCCTTATTTCGCTGTCGCGCATTTATGTAGGTGTACATTACCCACTCGATATTATGGCTGGAGCTGTTTTAGGACTTACGGTAGGAATGATTGCTATGCGTCTGCCGGTTATGCACATCGTTGCTCGGCTCTTTCCCGTTCGTAGATAGCTGCAGCCTATACATATTGAGCTTTCCTATCTTTTTGTCATCGGACTTTGTTTATTTATCACATATAATGAAGAGAAGAAGGCATAATGGAGAGGAAGAAGCCTATGGAAACGGAGAATATGCGAGAAATGCCTGCAAAAGACACGTATTACCATATGAAGTCAAAAGAAATGGAAGTGGTGTATGAGGCGATTGATAATGTAGCCAAGTATGACTCCACAGTACTCATTCTCGGGGAATCCGGGGTTGGAAAAGAAGGGCTTGTGAAACGGATTCACGATATGAGTGCCCGCAGCCATGGTCCGCTTATTCGTATTAATTGCGGAGCTATTCCTGATAACTTGATGGAATCGGAAATGTTCGGTTATGCGAAGGGCGCGTTTACCGGGGCAACAAGTCAAGGGAAGCTGGGATTAATGTCACTAGCCAATGAAGGTACGCTATTTCTCGATGAAGTAGCTGAATTGTCCCTAACGATTCAAGTAAAGCTCTTACGGGTTCTCCAGGAACGGCATTTCTATCCAATTGGCGGTGTGAAACCGGTCACTGTAGACATTCGTCTAGTCGCAGCGACCAACCGGAATTTGCAGAGCATGGTCGAGAGCGGCCGATTCCGTGAAGATTTATACTATCGACTGAATGTTGTACCGATTGAAGTTCCTGCCCTGCGTGAAAGAAAAGAGGATATTCCCGGATTGATTACATTTTTTCTGCGTAAGCTGGAGTTGAAATATCAGAGGAACAAAACCATCACGGAACAAGCTCTTGCAATATTATTACAATACGATTGGCCCGGGAACATTCGTCAGCTTGAAAATATGATCGAACGCCTGGTTGTTACAACACGCGGTGATACGATCGATGTACAGGATGTGCCGCGTGAAATCAAGGAAAGCATCGGAGAGAAGAAGTATATTGAAATCCCTGACAAATTGCCTCTCAAGGAGCTTGTCGCACAGTTTGAAAGCGCGGTGATTCAAGATGCTTTACGAAGAAACAAAACATTAAGCAAGACAAGCAAGGAATTGGGACTGGATGTTTCGACCCTCTCACGAAAATGTAAAAAGTACCAAATCGACATATAAAGCTACTATAGATTATTTTTTTAAAAGCTTTGTGATAATGCAAAGCTTTTTGTTTTTTTGCAAAGGATTATACGCCTTTTTTTATACAAGTATGGCATTTTTGCAAAACTACTGTGACTAACCGTATCAAAAAAGTCGAAAATACGGCATATAAAAGTTGGCATACTATTTGCTTTTATACTTGTAGTGAGAGGCGGAGAATATAAAACATAAAAAACTTTGCCTGTTTACTTTATGGAGAGGGGAAAACAACATGGCCGAAAAAATCTATGGAAATACACCTTGCTTCCTGGGTGCGAAAAATATTTCAGCGGACAGCAACACGGATGGGGTGGACGTAGTTGTATACGGTGTACCGTGGGAAGGCGCGGTAACATGGGGAGAATATACCGGATGTGAATTAGGCCCAAAAGTTATGCGGCTCTGTTCGGCTCGTTACACAGGATATCTGCCGGAACTTAATCATATTGACGTTTTCGAACATATGAAGCTTGGCGACATGGGTGATGTCGATGTGATTCCAGCTGATGTAATGGGCACAGTGAAAAGAATCGAAGAGTTCTCGGGAAATGTATGGTCAACAGGTAAGTTTCCAGTGGCGCTAGGCGGAGATCATGGCATCACATATCCAATCGTTAACGCATTAACAAAACAGGTAAAAGGAAAAGTCGGAATTATCCATCTGGATGCTCACTATGACAATAAACCGCACCATGAAGGTGATGCATTTGCCCGTTGTTCACCGTTCGCTCGCCTGTACGAGTGTGAAGGTGTGCGGAATGAAAGCATTGTTCATGCCGGTATCCACGGCCCAAGAAACGCACCAGATAACGGTAAGCTAGCACAAGAAGTCGGAGCGACTACTATTACAGTGCGCGACATTCGCGAGCATGGAAATTTAAAGCAATTAGCTAAACAAATGTATGACATTGCTAGCCAAGGTACAGAAGCGGTGTATTTATCCATTTGCAGTGACGTTATGGACTTTGCATTCAATCCGGGCGGTCCTGCTGACTGCAACGGACTGACATCCTACGAGCTGCTGACGCTTGTATATGAGCTGTGCAAACTGGGCGTAATCGGTATGGACTTCGTCGAAGTATATCCGCAACAAGATCCGAATCAATTCTCAGCCCACTTCGCTTCCACACTTGTTCTCTACGCGCTAGCTGGTACGATATGGAACAAAGAAGAAAAAGCGAAAAAAGAACAGGCTGGACAGTATGTAACAAACTAATAAACGCAAAATAAAAACAATCGTGCTGTTTGAATACGGATACATATTCTATATAAATTACACTTGATAGTTTGACATGGTAGCGTGGTTGGAAGGAGGAGATTCGGAAAAAAGGAGAGGTTGGATGCGCCCTGCGCTCCAGCAGAAGAAAGACAAACGTGTCTTTTTCCAACCGCTCCCGCCCACCGTCCTTCCTTCTTTTCTTACCTTTCACCACAAGAATTTGTCGATGTATCAAATCAGATATATATACATTCGTATTCAACGGCACCTTCTACTATTATCAAAAATGTATACAAGGGGGATTTGCATGCAGCAACAGCAGGAGCTTCAGAAACATTTGAAAATGCGCCACATGACTATGATCGCGCTTGGCGGGATGATTGGCGCAGGTCTCTTTGTCGGAAGCGGAGCCGTTATTAATGCGACGGGTCCTGCCGCTGTCTTTACGTATGCGCTAGCAGGGCTTCTCGTTATTCTTGTCGTTCGTATGCTAGCTGAGATGACGACGGCGTATCCGAATGCAGGCTCATTTTCAGAGCACGTTCGCATTGGCCTCGGGAACTGGGCCGGGTTTTCCATCGGCTGGTTATATTGGTATTACTGGGTTGCTGTAGTGGCCATTGAAGCGGTTGCGGGTGCCGGGATTATTCAGTATTGGTTGCCTCATGTTCCATTATGGATACTAAGCTTAACGTTGATGTTCTTGTTGACGCTGACCAATCTTTTCTCGGTACGTTCATTCGGTGAGTTTGAATATTGGTTCTCCTCCATCAAAGTTGCGGCTATTATTGTATTTTTATTTCTCGGTTCTTTATACATTTTAGGAATGTGGCCGGGAACAACACTCAACTTCAGCAATCTGACAGAGCAGGGTGGTTTTGCTCCTCATGGTATTAAGGCTATTTTCCAGGGGATCGTTATTGTTATGTTCTCGTTTGTTGGCTCTGAAGTTGTTACGATTGCGGCGGCGGAATCAGCCGAACCAAAAGAAGCGGTTGCCAAAGCTACGCGTTCCGTTATCTGGCGGATTTTGATTTTCTTTGTTGGCTCTGTGTTTATTGTTGTATGTATTATGCCTTGGAATGATACGAAGATTCTTGGAAGTCCTTACGTTACAGTACTTGAAAAGTTGAACATCTCGGGTGCGGCTCAGATTATGAATATCGTCGTTCTTGTTGCCGTGCTTTCCTGTCTCAATTCCGGGCTGTATTCTGCATCACGCATGCTGTTCGGATTGGCGAAAAAGGGAGATGCGCCACAATGGTTCCTGACTCTGACTAATAAAGGCGTACCAGCGCGTGCCATTGTTGCTGGAACGATGATTGGATATGCGTCCGTTGTTATGGCTTATTTCTCACCGGACACGGTATATCAATTTCTCGTAAATTCGACAGGTGCGGTTGCGCTTTTTGTATATTTGCTTATTGCTATTGCACAATTGCGGTTGAGAGCGCGTCTGGAAAAAGAAAATCCGCAGCTGTTGCAACTACGGATGTGGGCGTATCCTTATTTAACATACGTAACGATAGCCGGAATCCTCGGTATCTTCGTATTAATCGGGATGGCGCCGGATATGCGTTCCCAATTATATATGAGCCTCGTATGTATCATTATTGTATTTGCCGCCTATTTTTTTCGCGCACGGAAGGTATCTGCTGAAGCGACTGTAGAGAAACAGACAGATTCGCTAGGAGCATAAGTATATTGTGATAAGTAGCACTTTTCAGAAAAAAGGTGGAGAGCTATTTGGAATGAATGGCGATGTTTCGCCATTCGTTCTTTTGATTTTGCAACGAGAAACTGGGGGATCGATATGAACGTTCAAATAGAAAAACAAATAGATTCCGCGGCTATGATTGATGCTGCTTCCGGTATGGTCGACACATGGGTTCATGAAGCGAAGGAATATGCCCGTACAGGAAAATGCGCTACGTATATTCCTGCACTCGCTGAAGCAAACCCTTTTCATCTAGGGATTTGTATTGTTGGCGAGCATGGAGAAAAGCAAATGGCCGGGGAATGGAACGTTCCGTTTACAATGCAAAGTATATCGAAGACGATAAGCTTTGTAGCTGCATGTATGAGCCGGGGAATTGACGATGTTATGCAGAGGGTGGACTTGGAACCGACAGGGGATGCATTTAACTCGATCATGCGCCTGGAGTCGCACAAACCGGGAAAACCTTTCAATCCGATGATTAACGCAGGAGCCATTACGACGACTTCACTGCTTCCTGGTAGCGGAGCGGATGAGAAATTGGCTGGTATTCTGGATGTATTGGAAGAGATTTTGGATAAACGCTTGGTCATAAATGAAGACGTATTTCTTTCGGAATGGAGAACCGCTTCGCTAAACCGTGCGCTTGCTTATTATTTAGAAGAGAAAGGATTCCTCAGTTCTTCCGTAAAGGAAACCTTGGAAGCGTATTGCAGGCAATGCTCTATTGAGGTGACAAGCGAAGATTTAGCCATCATCGGACTTGTGCTGGCACATGACGGATTTCATCCTTTCAAGAATAGACAGGTTTTTCCTAGGGACATCTGCAAAATTACAAAGGCGCTCATGTTAACATGCGGGATGTATAATACGTCTGGCAAGTTTGCTGCATTTATAGGAGTACCCGCAAAAAGCGGTGTATCAGGAGGGATTATGGCCTGTGTACCTTCACGGGGCAAACAGACGCCTTTTCTGGGCTCAGGAAGCTATGGAATTGGCATCTACGGTCCGTCTATCGACGAATATGGAAACAGTGTAGCCGGAGTCCATCTATTGAAACGCCTTGCCAGTGAATACGATTTTACAGTCTTCTAATAGGACAGAATATAGGGGGAGAAATGGAAACGAAAAAGAACGCACAAACCGGAGGCGACAAAATAGATCGGGAACAGACGATGATAGGAGCGATGGAACACGGCCTTTCGGAAGAGACGGCAAAAAATCTCGTTTTCCAGACAATGCTTGGGGCGGCCGAGATGTTGGAGAAGTCGGGTAAAACTCCTGAGGAACTGCGACGGAACATTATGAGCCCTGGAGGAACTACAGAGGCCGCGATCTCCGTCCTAGAGCAGTATGGATATAAAGATACTATTGTTCAAGCTATCATACAATCTTCGCCCCTTTTCACTGAAGAATCGATATAACGAACCGAACCCTTCCAGGTAGACACTTGTTTACTTTGGAAGGGTTCTTTTCTCATCCGCGCGACCGAGTTCAAATCATTTCTTTTACTGTATAATACATAGCGTAAAACATATATACAGTGGGAGAGAGAGATGAAACGAATAAAGAGATGGATAGGGATGCTGTTTATACTGACAGGAATTTTATTTATCGGAGTGTTTCTTATTGCTATAGTCAATCAGGATACGTCTCCGCCGTCTAACATAAATAAATACGAGAAAGTAAAGCGATATGAGCCTGTACTAAGAGCAGAGTTACGCAAGTATCAGTTAGAGAAATATACGCATGTTCTGCTCGCCTTGATGTATCAGGAAAGCAGGGGAGAAGGGGGCGATCCGATGCAGGCATCGGAGTCGGCTGGCCTTCCTCCCAATACAATTGACGACCCTAAGCGTAGTATTCAGCAGGGGGTCCGCCATTTTAATGATGTGCTAACCTATGGCAAGGAGAAGAATGTTGATTTTCCTACTATTATTCAGGCTTATAATATGGGAAAAGGATACATTACGTTCGTGGCAGAGCATGGGAAAAAGCACAATGAAGAGCTGGCTAAACAGTTCTCTTCCATTCAGGTAAAGAAACAACCGACCGTTTACAATTGTGGAGGCGATGAGAATAACTTTCGCTATCCGTACTGCTATGGGGATTTTTCATACACGTCAAAAGTTCTGGCAAAGGTTGATTATATGAAGGAAGCAGATAAATAATACTGGGAGCGATTTTTCAACGGTAGTTAAAATAGTTCTTTATGCATAAAATGAAAGGGTTGTTCATCGCCTTTTCATTTTTTTTATATTTGTCCAAAAGTTTTCAAGGAAAATTTGGACAAATGATTGCAATTGAACATGCATTTGGTTATAGTTCAAAGAAAACGGACAAGTCTTTTCTCCTAAAAAAGAGAGGTACCATATGCTTATGTTCAATGCCAGCAGCATTCGTGCAGTTACGTTATTAAATCGTCTGCTCAGCAAGCTGCAGTATAAAGGGGCGCTTGAACCGCTGATTGGTGAGATTATTAACGAACTGAAGGAATCCTTACGGGAAGTGTCCGAGTTGAAATGGGCGCTTGACGTCTCTACCATCGTAGCGGTGACAGATTTGAAAGGCAGGATTTTGTATGCGAATGATAAATTCTGCGAGATTTCGGGTTATGATAGGAATGAGCTTCTAGGTCAAAGTCACTATATCCTTAATTCGGGGTACCACGATAAATCGTTTTTTCGGCATATGTGGAAAACGATTTCACAAGGAGACGTGTGGAACGGAGAGATACGGAACAGGGCGAAGGACGGTTCTATCTATTGGGTAAATACAACCATTGTACCTTTAATGGACGACCAGGGTAAGCCTGTACAGTACATTTCGTTCCGAAATGATATTACCAAAGGAAAAGAAGCAGAAGAGAGGCTGCGCCAAGCCCTAAAGAATGACTTTATTCGTACGGTTAATGCATTGCATAATTTCGTTTTCAAAGTTAATCGGAGAAAAGACGGTTCATTCGTATATGTTTTATTTGAAGGAAAATTAGCTAAGCAGCTTGGACTTACGACGGACAAGACATATGGTAAGACAGCAACAGAGGTATTTCCCCCGGAGACTGCGGAAATTCTAATAAGCAATTATGAGCGTGCCTTTCAGGGAGAGAAAATGACATACAGTTACCGATTTAAAGGTAGGGACTTTCAGACCTCGTTATCCCCGATTATTGAAGAAGGCCGAATTATTGAGATTATTGGCTCTACTAGCGAAATTACCGAATTAAAAAGAGCGGAAGAAACGATTCGAAAGATGGCGTACCTTGATCCGCTGACCAATCTGGCGAATCGACGAATGTTTACAGAGGATTTATCGGAAGCGCTTCACGAAGCAGAAGCTTCTTCACATGAAGTTGCTGTGATGTTCCTTGATCTGGATCGCTTTAAGCAAATCAATGATACATTAGGACACACGGTAGGTGATTTATTGCTTCAGGCAGTGGCGGACAGGTTGCGCATACAAAGCAAGGAGAATTGCCGGATTTATAGGTTAGGCGGTGACGAGTTCGTCGTATTGCTACCTCATATTGGAGATGAGACAGATGCCGAACGCATAGCGGAGCATATTCTAGATTTATTCCATACGCCTTTTAAACTCGGCCATTACGAATTGTTTGCGACATGTAGTATAGGTATCAGTACGTATCCGTTTGCGGGAGAGGACATTGAATCGTTGATGAAAAATGCGGATACGGCAATGTATTCAGCTAAAAGTAGTGGACGTAATGCATATCGGCTTTATACACCTGAGATGAATGAAGAATATGATGAACATCTACAAATTGAGGTACATCTGCGCAAAGCGATAGAGAGGAACGAACTTCAGCTGTATTATCAACCGAAAGTCGATACGAGCAGTGGACAGTTAAAAGGGATGGAGGCACTGCTGCGCTGGGTCCATCCGGAACTTGGTTTTGTATCCCCTGCTAAATTCATCCCTATTGCTGAAGATACGGGACTTATCATCGCAATCGGGGAATGGGTGTTGCGCACGGCGTGTAAACAGAACAAACAATGGATCGAGACTGGTTATATGCCGTTGCCTGTAAGTGTAAACGTTTCTGCCTTGCAGTTCCAGCAGCCTACTTTTGTGGACAAGGTCCGCTCCGTCCTGAGAGAGACAGGGCTTGATCCTTGCTATCTTGAGCTTGAGATTACCGAGAACAGCATGATTAATGATGTAGAAGAGAATATTGCAACTTTACTGCGTCTTCGTGAGATGGGAGTATACATTTCCATCGACGATTTCGGTACCGGTTATTCGTCGCTAAGCTATCTGAAGAGGTTCCCGATTCACGCGCTAAAAATTGATCAATCATTTGTGCGGGACGTAGTGGCCGATAAGGATAATGCGGCTATTGTAAAGGCGGTTATTGATATGGCCCATCACTTAAAGCTGAAATTGGTAGCAGAGGGCGTGGAGGATGAAGCAACACTCTCGTTCCTGCAGTCTGAGCGGTGTGATGAGGTACAGGGGTATTTCTTCAGCCGTCCAGTTCCAGCAGAAGAATTCGAACGAATTCTGTCAGGGGAAAAAACGATGATAAAGTAGAGCCAGGGAACGGATAGTCCCTGGCTTTGTGTTTTAGTTCGTAAGGATAGTAGCAAGGCTCACGAATCTTGCTTATTTGTATTCTATTTCACCGTGCTTCATGTCTACCAGATTGCCCCGTGACAGGGACATCATTAGAATGGCGATCATTTCATGCATAATGATCGTATGGTGGTTTTCGGATTGTTGCATATAGGTACGCAGGCGTTCGCGAACTTCCGACACACCTGTTACTTCGATGATAATGTCCACTTCGCTTCCTTTTTGTACAAGTTCCATGAAATCGGTTGTAGTTGCAATGCCTTTCTCTGTAGCCAGCATCATGCCTGGAGCATCCTCGTCCAAGTCTGCTACACCTAGTATCTCGACAAAAGGCGCTTCTGCTAATTGACGCAGTAGTGGAGTGCCAGTTTCGCCGCCACCAATGACCACAACACTGATTTTTCCTTCTTTCATCTTTGCTTTCCTCCCGGGTACATCGTTATATATTCTTTACATTTTCATATTATATATCCATAGTTTACCATTAACAATTGTACATTTTGACACATATAAGAAAAATGAGTGTTCATTCATTTTCTTTTAGCTAGATTTGAGTTAAAATTGTAAGTATTCAATCAATAGGGGAGTGAAGAGTATGGAAGGAAAAGTTGCAATTGTAACCGGCGGCTCAAGCGGTATGGGGAAGGCTATGGCCAAGAAGTTCGCGGAAAAAGGCGCAAAAGTAGTTATTACGGGACGCACAATAGAAAATCTGGAGCAGACGAAACAAGAAATTCAGCAGCAAGAGGGCCAAGTGCTGTGCGTGCAGATGGATGTGCGTAATCCGGAAGATGCCAAGCGAATGGTTGAAGAGACGAAGCGGGCGTTCGGTGGAGTGGATTACCTCGTGAACAACGCGGCAGGCAATTTTATTTGCCCAGCCGAAGAGATGTCGGTCAATGCATGGAATGCTGTTATTAATATTGTACTGAATGGGACGTGGTACTGCTCACAGGCAGTAGGCAAGGAATGGATTGCTGAAGGACGGAAGGGAAGCATCCTCAATATGCTGGCGACATATGCATGGTTGGCCGGCCAGGGAGTTATTCACTCTGCTTCAGCGAAAGCGGGCGTATTGGCAATGACGCGTACGCTGGCGGTGGAGTGGGGCAAAAAGTATGGTATTCGCGTTAACGCGATTGCACCGGGGCCGATTGATAATACAGGCGGTGCCACCCGTCTGTGGGAATCGGAAGAAGCGGCTCGGATGACATTAGAAAGTGTCCCACTCGGACGTTTGGGACAACCGGAAGAAATCGCGAATCTTGCCTATTTCCTACTATCACCTGAAGCGGAGTATATAAACGGTGAATGTGTGACAATGGACGGTGGACAGTGGTTGAATCGTCAACCGTTCTAAGTAAGAAAAACTTGCGGACGTCTTCGCTCATCCTTTCTTACTCATTGAAACAGACCAGCCTTTACAGTAAACACGGGCTGGTTTTTTCTTTTACATTAGGAGAGAAGGTGGAATTTGTGGTAATCTGTTAATAAGTTTCAAGAAAGCCAAAAAGTAAAGAGGGAAGATGGAATGTCAGGAGAAGCAAAACATGTTGCCGGAATTTCGCTTGGTGTAATGGCGACCGGATTTGTCGCTACGTTGCCGTTTCCGGATGTAGCAGTAGCAAAATTCCTGCAGGGCGGCTTCGAGGCCGGTCTGGTGGGTGGACTGGCGGATTGGTTCGCGGTAACCGCGCTATTTCGCCATCCGATGGGGATTCCAATTCCCCATACGGCGCTTTTGCCTAAGAACCGTAAACGGATTACAGATGCGCTCGTTCATACATTAGAGAACGATTGGCTTAACAAAGAGAGCATTGAAGAAAAGATTAAGCAGATACGCATCACCGAAAAAGTACTAACCCTGTTGGAAAAAGAGGTGGAATCGCCTCAGGTTCGCAGCGCTCTAGTATCGATAAGTGAGCAGGTGGTACAGCAGATTGATATCGAACCGGTGTTGCCAGTGATTGAGAGCAAACTTAAAGAGTATATAAAAAGCATAAATACCGCAGGTCTGCTGCACGGATTTATTGACAAAGCATTGGGTGAACAGTACGAAGAGAAGGCATTTGACTTCCTTCTGGGCAAGGTGAGCGATTGGGCGGTCCGCAGCGATACGCGTCATAAGCTGGGAAGCATGGCCCTTCAAGCCTTGGAAAACATTGAATTGGACGGATTTATGCAGTTTGCGCTTAAATCGTTTGCCGGAATGCTCAACGAAGATAAACTGGGCGGTGTTCTGCAAACATTGCTGCTACGGGGAAGCGATGACTTGCGTCGTCCTGAAAATAAAAACCGTCAGGTATTCCTTGCATATGTACGCCGGGAAATTGAGGAAGCTCGGGAGAGTGAAGGCTTGCTCGCGACGTTTGAGAAATGGAAATACAATCTTGCAGAAGAAGTCCAACTGCATGAACGCTTGTCTGATATTGCCGAAGATTTGCGGAAGCAGGCGCTTGAGTTTATCCGCAATGATGCGTATTTAGATGATTTTGCTCTGCCTTTTCTTCGTCGCCTTATACAGAAGGTACGTGCAAACGAAGAGATGATGGTAAGATTTGAAGCTTGGTTACAACGACAAATCGCCGTATTGGTAGAGCAGAACCATTCGAAAATCGGCAAGCTTGTTCGGGAGAATCTGGACAAGCTGGATAATGAGACGCTTATTGAGATGATGGAAGACAAAATCGGCAAAGATATTCAATGGATTCGAGTAAATGGAGCTGTATGCGGTTTTTTAATTGGACTTGTTCTCGTTACGATAAAATCTTTCATCCTGTAAGAACATGTAGCCTCTGATCAAAGAGGCTGCTTTTTAATGATTAGGAATATTTGGAAATAGGAGGTCGGGTCGTGCCCAGCAAAGCAATTACCCTCATAATGTTAGTCGCGGCCACGATGCTATTCGGCGAATTGAAATTTCAGCCGTTTGAAAGCGATTTTCGTATTAGCTTCGGGATTGGTGCTTTTTTTTTCTTTTTGATGTGGCTTCGGGATGTACCGATTATACTGGCTTCGCTATTGACCGGGAGCGCGGTTGTTCTGTTTCGTATCTGGCTTGATTATGTAACGGGGGAAGAAGTTTTCAGGTTTTATCAAAGTACTTTAAGTCATGTACCGTCGCTGGCGTTCTACCTTTTCTTCGGCTTGGTCATCTGGTTGGGAAGAGCCGGGCGCTATGTGAATGCGCCGCTTAAGCTGGGGTTGCTCGGTGCCATTGCCGATTTTTCCGCTAATATAGCTGAGCTCTTAGTACGTAAAAGTCTAGCTTCCCAGGGTGTTTATTTCGTATTTCTTCCACATGAAGAGTATCTATTGCTGATTCTGGCGTTTGTGCGCAGCTTTTTTATCGTAGGTTTTTTGAATATTATTCAAATGCGCCATCTGCGAGAGATTAGCCGGGAGCAGCAACTTCGTTTTGAGAAAATGGTGATGATTAGCAGTGACCTGCACGTCGAGGCTCTTTATTTAAAAAAGGTGATGGGGCATATCGAGCAGGCAACGCGTAATGGCTATAATCTATACCGGGAACTAAGGACAAGAGAGGATGGAGGGGAGGTGCCTGCACTAGACCCACCGCTTTCCCGTCGTGCACTCAGTATAGCGGAAGAAGTACATGAGATTAAGAAGGATTCGCAGCGCATTTTGAGCGGCGTTAGCAAGATTATCCAGCAGGAGCGCGTCGTTCAGGAATTGACCATCGAGGAGATCGTGCAACTTGTATTGAATGCCAATCAGAAGTATGCGCGCATGCTGAAAAAAGATATTGAATTTGTAAGTGACTTACAAACTTCGCCTGCTACCCGTCATGTGTATTCGTTGCTTTCTGTGCTGAACAATCTGCTCTCCAATGCGGTAGAAGCAATTGAAGATTCCGGTACTGTATGGCTTCGCGTATACGAACATCAAGGGGAAATATTTTTTCTCGTAAGCGATACAGGAAGTGGCATTACGTCAGGTGATGAGATGTTTATTTTTATTCCTGGCTATACGACCAAGTATGATGAACAGGGTAACGCATCTACTGGCATTGGATTGCCGCACGCTCGAAATGTGATAGAGGAGCTTGGTGGAACGCTTGAAATTAGGCAGGGGGAAATGCCTGAGAAAACCGTATTTGAAGTTCGGATTCCGATACATAGACTATAAGGGGATGGAAATGTGAGATTTCGCTTTTTTATTATCGATGATGACCCGTCCTCCCGCAAAATGCTGAACAACGCCATTGAGCATGAAGATTTGGGCGATGTGGTAGGCGAAGCGGAGGATGGATTAGGAGCAGAAGCAAGCATTATTCTGAAGAAGTGTGACATCGTTCTAATCGACTTGTTGATGCCAAAACAGGATGGCATCGAGACAATTACCCGCCTGCAGGAGATGGGCTATGAAGGCAAATTCATTATGATCTCGCAGGTTGAGCATAAAGAGATGGTGGCGGAAGCGTACAGTAAAGGCGTAGAGTATTTCATCCATAAACCGATTAATCGGATTGAAGTGATTTCCGTCATCAAAAAAGTAATGGAACATATTCGATTGGAACGTTCACTCGAAGGTATCCGCCATACGCTTTCGTTGTTTGACACGTTGCCGAAGGAGCCTCCGGAAGTGCGAACCGCTCCGTTTCTTCGTAGTGTATTGGCGGATTTTGGGATTTTGGGAGAGACGGGGAGCCAGGATTTAATTCAGCTAATTGAATATTTGCTAAAGAGGTACAAGAATGAACGGGTACGTGAATTTCCAGCATTAAAGGATATTTTTACTGATTATGTGACATACAGCAATGTTGAGGATGTTCAGCGGGAAGTAAAAGCAATGGAGCAGCGGATTCGTCGTACGGTGGCGCGTGCATTGCAGAATCTTGCTTCGCTTGGGCTTGAAGATTACGGCAATCCGAAGTTTGAGATGTACGCTTCTAAGTATTTTGACTTTGCAGACGTTCGCCAAAAAATGCGGGAAATTGAACAGAACGAGGAAGTATCCCGTGTGCGACTCAATGTGAAAAAATTTATTTTTACGCTGTATATCGAGACGAAAGAACATACCTGATAGAGAAAGACGGAACAGAGAATAAGGGAGATGGGATAGTGGGGGCAAGATGGACAGGCTCGTGGAAAATATGGCTTGGTACGGGGCTTCTACTATTCGGATTTGCGTTGCCTTTCATAGTGAAGCCGGAATATACCGGGGTACTGCGCATGATTCAAATCCTGCAGGTACGTCCGACCGGTAACTTGTTTATGGTAGTGGTACTGCTTCTTATGGTGTGGAATGTCATTTACTCACTGCCACATTATATCGGCGCTTTTCTATTAGGGGATGAGTGGGATAGAAGAACAGGGAAGGCATGGGTGAAGGTCGTTCTTCCATTATTATTGATTCCTGTAATAACGTATATAGAGTATGTGTACAATCCATTAAAATTTCCGTTCGGGTTGCCGGGAGTTTTGCTTCTTCTCTCCATGTTTGTGTTGCAACGAGCGACACATAACCAGTTGGAGTCCCGTATGAAAACACTCCTGCTGGTGCAGCTTCTCCTTGGATTTCAATGGTTGGAAGTTATCCCGTTTATTCCTAACCTCAGTTTTGGAGAGAACCAGATTCTCAACAAGATGAAAGAAATGTCATTTACATTAGGGTTCGATCAGGCGCTTGGCATGTACAGCTTGATGATGTGCTTTATTCTTATTCTGAATGCGGTCATCGTCTCTATTTTCCTGACGATGTCAGCGCAGAAATGGAATGATCGTAAGAAGCTCCATCTGGCCCAATTGGAGGCGATTCACTCCCGCTCAGGTCGTGAAGTGCTTCATCTTGTGCATGATTTAAAGACACCGCTTACATCTGTGGAAGGCCTTATTTCCTTAATTGAGATGCGGGTAGAAGATGAGAAGCTACGGGAGTATTGCCGTATGAGCTCACAATCAATTGCGTCGATGAGCGAGATGATTTCTGAGATGTTGTATGAAGATAGGAAAGGCTGGGTAAAGCTTGCGGATGTGATGAACTATGTCCATGCAAGTAGATTGAGCGGTACAGGCTCCTGTGTTGATATTGCGCTCTCTGAACATAGTGAGGTGTGGATATGGATTAACAAAATTCATATGACCCGTGCACTGGTAAACTTGATTGATAATGCGCTAGACGCGGTGAAGGACAAAGAAGACGGAAGAGTGACACTATGTGCGGAAGTAGAAGCGGATGAGATCAAGCTCGGCGTGTCGGACAACGGGGCCGGTATCGCCCTGGAAGATCAGGAGAAAATCTGGGAGGCAGGCTACAGTACGAAGCGTCATCCGGGGCTGGGTCTCTCATTCGTCCTTCAGGTGGCAGATAGCCACGACGGATTTGTCTCGGTACATAGCAAGATTGGAGAAGGAACGACTGTATGGATTCATCTGCGGGGAGGGGAGACTCATCGTGAAAATCTTAATTATGGATGATGATGCTGCGGTTCGATTCATGCTGCGCGAGATTTGCGAGAGCGCGGGCTGGAACATTGTACTTGGCAGCAATGGCAGGGAAGGCGTGGATTTGTTCCGTACTGAACAGGCGGACGTCGTGCTTGTAGATTATCATATGCCAGAGATGGACGGGCTACGTGCCGTTCAAGAAATCCGCAAGCTGGATGGGCGTGTGCCCATCCTGGTCTTGACGGTTGACGAACGACAGGAAATCGCAGACCGTTTCCTTGATGCAGGAGCGACTGATTTTGCCATTAAGCCGGTGCGGGCGCCGGATTTAATCTCCCGCATCCAGTTGCACCTTCGTCTTTCTATGCTGACCAAGGAGAATGATAGGGCCGAAGAGAAAAATGAGCAGGAATTAGAGGCGCCGAAGGGCATCGGAGCGACTACATTGAACCATATTGCGGGATTTTTGCGCGACCAGCGTGAGCCGTGTACGATCGATGAAATTACGAAGGATGTCGGATTGGCGTATCCGACCGTCTATCGGTCGCTTGTATATATGATGCAGCAAGGAAAAGTACGAACAATCATTAGTTATCAGAAGGTGGGTCGTCCGAAAAATAAATACGAATGGCGTAGCGAGTAGCCCAGGCAGCCGTCTATTTTTTTCACTCCTTCTTTTCATCTGCATATATTAATGGTGATGGACAAGAGGATATGGAGGTGGGTTTTTCGCAATGAGTAAAGGGCAAGAAAACGATTTTTCCAATCTATCAAAGTCGTTGGCGGACTTGATGGTTAGTGATGTGTTTGAAAGGAACAAGGTCGTGATTCGAAAAGATATTCCGGAAGAACAGAAACAAAAGATTAGAAAACTCGTCCAAGACTTGCAGGAGCAAGTAGACGCTTTTCTTCAGGCAGAAAAAAAGGAAAAGAAATAATAAGCTTTACTTTTATTCGAGTTCATTGTCATAATTGCCTCTGCAACAAGGGAGACTTTTTCAAGAATATGCGGATGTGTATGGACGCTTGTCTACACCAATCCTTCTTCACCCTCATATCTTGTAGTATATTCGAATGAAGGAGGAACCCGGTTTGAAAAGAAGAGCGTATCGTTACGATGATTGTGACAGTTATAGCTGTAATGAAGATAAGAAATCATCGGATCGCAAATTCAGCGCACTAGATCCGAATTGCTGCCATCCGATGGATGACGACACAGTAGAGCAGGAGGCAACCCAAGTAGAGAGCACTGTACAAAAATCCAATGAATGGATTCTTGTTAAGGATTCCTGCGATGTAACGGTCGAGACAACGGATACAAAAGCGGCGGTTAATCTTCAAGCAGCATTACAGTTTGCGATTGCGGCGGTTATTGACATCTCGGTGTTGAGTAGCGACAAGGATGTAAGAGTTTCTCAAGAATTGTTGCAAAAAATCCATGTAAAGCAAGTGAACAATCAAAAGACCGTTATCGAAAACTCCAGAGGCGTTAAAGTAAGGACGACAGATATTGACCTGTCGATTAACATTCAACTGCTGGCACAAATTCTGGCTGCCCTAGTAGCTAAGATCGATATTGGTTAAGTGATAGAATGGAAGGCTTTTTCTTTAGGAATTCCTAAAGTGGAAAGCCTTTTTTTTCTTTTTTTTCTGTTGTTATCCAGTTTCATGCTTCGTATACTTAAACACAGAATTAACTAAAAATTATACTTATTTTAATAAATGACAACTATTCGACAGCAAGTAGAAGGAGGTGGAAAAATGAAGCCATTGCTCAATGTCAGCGGGCTAAAAACTCATTTTTTCACGGCGGAAGGAGTCGTCCGTTCAGTGGACGGAGTTGACATTACCATTGGTGAAGGAGAAACGGTCGGATTGGTCGGAGAGTCGGGCTGCGGCAAAAGCGTTACGTCGCTATCCATTATGCGGCTCGTTCCGTGGCCTCCGGGAAAAATTGTCGAGGGGTCCATCATGTTTCAGGACAAGGATATCGTCCGTGTATCAGAAGCGGAAATGCGTGACATCCGTGGTAACGATATTGCAATGATTTTTCAGGACCCGATGACAAGTCTGAATCCAGTATTTACGATTGGCGATCAAATCGTGGAAACGATCCGTCTGCATATGAAGCTCGATAAAAAGAAAGCGCTATCAAGAGCGGTTGATTTGCTTAAGCAGGTCGGTATTCCGAGAGCAGAACAAATCGTCAAAGAATATCCGCACCGCCTGTCAGGTGGGATGCGGCAGCGGGTAGTCATTGCGATGGCAATGGCGTGCAATCCTAAGCTATTGATTGCCGATGAGCCGACGACGGCACTTGATGTAACCATCCAGGCGCAAATCCTGGACTTGATGCGCAAGCTTAAAAAAGATAACGGCACCTCGATTCTTATGATTACACATGACCTCGGCGTCGTAGCGGAGATGTGTGACCGTGTCATTGTGATGTATGGCGGTAAAGTAGTCGAGGAAGCGGATGTAGATACGTTGTTCGCAACCCCGTCGCATCCGTATACGAAGGGGCTGTTGCAGTCCATTCCCTCGCTCGATGAGGAAAAGGAATGGTTGGATTCGATTCCGGGTAATGTGCCGATTCCGTCTGAGATGCCGGAAGGCTGCAAGTTTGCTCCGCGCTGTGCGTATGCGATAGAACGCTGCCGGACAGAAGAGCCAACGTTGTATGAAGTAGGCAATGGACAAAAGTCTCGTTGCTTCCTGGTAGAGGAGGGTGCAGGCTATGACGGAAACGCTATTGAAAGTAAGACATCTTAAGAAGTATTTTCCGATTCGCCAGGGGATTTTGCAGCGTACGGTCGGACATGTCAAAGCGGTAGATGATATCGATTTTGATATTTTTCGTGGTGAGACATTGGGATTAGTAGGCGAATCGGGCTGCGGCAAGTCGACAACAGGCCGTTCGATTCTACGACTCATCGAACCGACTGACGGTTTCATCGAATTCGAAGGTCGGGATATTAGCAACGTCAAAAGTGGTGAGATGCGTACATTGTACCGGGATATGCAACTGATTTTTCAGGATCCATACGCGTCGCTCAATCCGCGTAAGACTGTGGAGAAGCTGCTTAGTGAACCGATGGCTGTTCATGGTATGTATACGTCAGGTGAAAGGAAGAAGCGGGTACATGAATTGCTGGAAGTCGTAGGACTTCATGCGTATCATGCTACAAGGTACCCTCATGAATTCTCTGGCGGACAGCGACAACGCATTGGTATTGCGAGGGCCCTGGCTCTGCAGCCGAAGCTTGTTATCTGCGACGAACCGGTATCTGCGCTCGATGTGTCCATTCAATCGCAAGTGCTTAATCTGCTGAAGCAATTGCAGCAGGAGCTTGGGCTGACTTATTTGTTTATCGCTCATGATTTAAGTGTGGTCAAGCATATTAGCGATCGCATTGGCGTGATGTATCTGGGGCGCATTGTTGAGCTTTCAAGCAAAAAAAGCCTCTACAGTAAGCCGCTTCATCCATACACACAGGCGCTGCTCTCTGCAGTACCTGTGGCGGACCCGCGGGAAAAGCGGGATCGTATCATTCTCGAAGGGGATGTTCCAAGCCCTGCCAACCCGCCTAGCGGTTGTACGTTTCATCCACGCTGTTCGGCCTGTATGGATATCTGTCGAACGGAGCGTCCGCTGCTCCGCGATCTTGGAGACGGGCATATGGTGGCTTGCCATTTATACAATCAATAAATGAGAAGAGGAAAAAGGGGGAATATGAACATGAAGTATGGCAGAAAGACGATGGCAATTCTCTCAGCGATTCTGTTGACTGCATCGCTTGGACTTACGGCATGTGGTGGTGGTGACAAAGCGAAAGAGACGGCAGGCAAACCAGAACAGGCCCAGGAGCAAAAGGGTGGAACGCTGATTTTTGCACGTGGCGGGGATTCCACGACGCTTGATCCGCAGAACAGTACGGAAGGCGAGACAACGCGTGTAACGGACAATATCTTCGATACGCTTGTTCAATATAAGAAAGACAGTACAGAAGTTGAACCAGCACTGGCGACCCAATGGGAAAGCAGTCCAGATGGAAAAACATGGACATTTACCTTGCGTGAAAACGTGAAATTCCACGATGGCACGGAGTTTGACGCAAATTCGGTAAAATTCAACTTCGACCGTATGATAGACAAGAACAACGAATACCATGTGGGCGGCAACTTCGATTACGTCATCAGCCAGTTTACCGCCTTTAAAGGTGAGCCAGGCGCCGTGATTAAAGAAGTAAAGGTGCTGGACAAAAACAAAGTACAATTTATTCTGAATGTGCCGCAAGCTCCATTCCTCGCTAACGTCGCAATGCCGTTCTTTGCGATTGAGAGTCCAGAGGCCATTAAGAAGCATAAAGACAAGATCGGCCAGCATCCAGTCGGAACAGGACCGTACAAATTTGTAGAAGGCGGCTGGAAGCCAAACGATACGATTACGTTGGAGAAAAACAAAGAATATTGGAAAGGCGAACCGATACTCGACAAGATTATCTTTAAGGTTATTCCTGATAATACGGCCCGTCTGACGGCGCTCAAATCCGGTGAAGTAGACCTTATTGACGGTATGAATCCGTCTGATGCAGCGACTGTGGAAGCAGACAAAAATCTAACGTTGTATGAACGCCCGTCAATGAACGTTGGCTATCTCTCCTTCAATACGGAGAAAAAGCCATTCGATAATCCGAAGGTACGTCAGGCACTCGCAATGGCGGTGGATAAGCAAGGTCTGGTCGATGCGTTCTTCGCAAAGCGGGGTCAGGCGGCAACGAATGCGCTGCCACCGTCCATCTGGGGCTATAATAAAGAACTGGAAGCAAAGGATTATAAATATGATTTAGAAAAAGCGAAACAACTGTTGGCTGAAGCTGGCTATCCGAACGGCTTCGAGACGGATCTATGGGCGATGCCTGTATCCCGCCCGTACATGCCGCAGCCACAAAAAATTGCTGAATCCATTCAAGCCGATTTTGCGAAAATCGGTGTAAAAACAAAACTTGTCTCCATGGAATGGGGCACATATTTGAAGAAGACCAAGAACGGCGAGCATACGATGGCACTGCTTGGCTGGACCGGAGACAATGGAGACCCGGATAACTTCCTGTATGTACTGTTAGACAAGGACAATGCTAAGCCGCCGGCCGCACAGAACATCTCGCTCTACAAAAATGACAAAGTGCATGAACTGCTAATTAAAGCCCAAACGACACCGGATCAGAAGGTACGCGAAGATTTGTATAAACAAGCACAGGAAATCATTCTCAATGACGCTCCGATGGTTCCGTTCGTACACTCCACGCCGGTACTGGCAAGCTCCAGCAAGGTAAAAGGCTATGTGCCGCATGCAACCGGTTCGGAGAAACTGAATGATGTATCAATTGAAAAGTAGGTAGCAAAGCATCGTTCTTCATGGGTGCATGCGGAAGCCGCATGCACTCTTTTTCCGACTTCTTAAGGCAGGTGAACGAATATGTTTTCATATATTATCCGCCGACTGTTGCACCTGATTCCCGTCTTAATCGGGATGTCGCTCGTTGTATTCGCCATTATTCATGCGATTCCTGGTGACCCGGCGTTGATGATTCTGGGCGAGCACGCGACACCGGGAGCGCTGGAGGCCCTTAGAGCAAAGCTGCATTTGAATGAGCCTCTGTATCAGCAATATTTTTATTATATGCTTGATATTTTACAGGGAGATCTCGGGGAATCGCTTCGTACGAAGCAGGCGATTAGCTTAGAGATTGGTTCTTATCTGACCGCGACGATTGAGCTAGCTATTGCTGCGCTTATCTTTGCGATTGTCGTCGGAGTAAATGCAGGGATCATCGCGGCATGGAAGCGCGCTTCCTGGTTTGACTATATTGCCATGTTAGTGGCGCTTGTGGGCGTGTCGATGCCTGTTTTCTGGCTCGGGTTGATGGAGCAATGGGTATTCGTAGACAAGCTGGATTTACTGCCATCGACTGGCCGGTTCAATCCGCGTGAGCCGGTGGATGGGATTACGGGCTTCTATGTTCTGGATACAATTCTTACAGGTAACTGGGCAGGCTTACAGGATGTCGTTCTGCACCTCATTCTGCCGAGTATCGCGCTCGGAACCATTCCAATGGCGATTATCGCGCGCATGACGCGTTCATCCATGCTTGAAGTGATGAAATCAGATTATATTCGTACGGCTCGTGCCAAAGGGTTGCGTGAGTTCTGGGTGGTATACAAACATGCGCTGCGCAATGCGTTCGCACCTGTGCTGACCGTTATCGGTCTTCAGCTCGGCTCACTGCTCGGAGGTGCCATACTAACCGAAACGATTTTCGGCTGGCCAGGCGTCGGGCGCTATATTAATGACGCCATTGCTTTCCGTGATTATCCGGTTGTGCAATCGGGCGTTCTGGTCATTGCGTTTCTGTTTGTCATGATTAATCTGATTGTCGATATTCTATACGCTTATATCGACCCACGCATTCAATACAAGTAGGGGGTGGCGGCATGCAGACGACAGCGCAGGTGAATACGCAGGCGACGGGCCCGGTGCGGACTCGGCAGAGTTCCCCCTGGCGCGATGCCTGGTATCGGTTAAAAAAGCAAAAAACCGCTCTGGCCGGTTTGTTCGTTATTATATTTTTTATTGTCGTAGGTCTGCTGGCTCCTGTGATTACGAGCCAGCCCTGGGACGGTCAGAATCTTGCAGACAAGTTAAAGCCACCAAGCGCACAGCACTGGTTTGGTACGGACGATTTAGGTCGTGACATTTTTACGCGCGTAATCTATGGAGCGCGTATCTCGCTCTGGGTCGGATTTTTCTCTGTTGTCGGCTCGATTGTAATCGGTACGTCTATGGGACTTGTCGCCGGATATTACGGCCGCTGGGTGGATACGATTATCTCCAGGCTGTTTGATATTATTCTGGCATTTCCAAGCATCCTTCTGGCGATTGCGATTGTCACGATTCTTGGACCGGGACTTTCCAATGCCTTGATTGCGATCGCTATTATTAATGTGCCGACATATGGGCGGCTTGTGCGCTCACGTGTACTCAGCATTAAAGAAGAGGAATACGTGACGGCGGCCAAAGTACTGGGGATGTCACACGTGAGAATCCTCTTCTCTCATATCCTGCCCAACAGCATGGCGCCGATTATCGTACAGGGAACGCTCGGCATTGCGACCGCAGTGCTCGAAGCGGCTGCGCTCGGCTTCCTTGGGCTTGGCGCACAGGCTCCTCAGCCAGAGTGGGGGAAAATGATCGCTGATTCAAGACAATACATTACTGCCGCATATTGGACCGTTTTGTTTCCTGGATTGGCGATTATGTTAACCGTACTTGGATTTAACCTGTTTGGTGATGGACTTCGGGACGCTCTTGATCCAAAAATGAAACAATAAGAAGACCTCATAAAAGGCGTGGGATATCCCACGCCTTTCAGCTTGCAAGACGCTATAAAGGTTTTACCGGCACACAAATATTTACCGACATTTTACCCTCTGGTAGGTTGCAATCTTTCAAATATAGTTCAAAACATGGACGATCATCTGGTGCATACCCGCTTTCTGGTAACCAGGTTCCGTATACCCACTTCCACGCTTCCTCGAAGTCGGCTGCTGTTAGTATGAATTTTGCTAAAGCGTACTTCCCTCCTGCAACCTTCATTTTTCCTATATCTCCGTCTACGACCGTATCTTCAGGTATTGTAATGCAAACGCTGATACGCAGTTTAGTCTCCTCGGTAATTTCCGGATTATCATGATAGATAACGAGTGATTTCACATCGGAAGAATGCAGGAGATTTCTAGGCCCAGCCCAGCTAAATAATTTCTGGTATAAGCTTTCAAATAGCTTAGAATCTCCTTTGTAAGGCCCTACATATCGGACGTAAGCAACAGTCATTTCCGGAAGTTCTTTAACCTCTACAGTACGTTCTTCGTTATTCATAAGCAACCTCCATATTTGTGATTGACCTACATGCTCAATATACCAGGAGGAACGCAAAGCATCTTTGCTGTCGTTGCTAACCGCTTTACGCATATTGCTTTTTGTTTTGCTCAAATCGCGATTTTGTCTGTATTCGCTTCTCCATAACGTCGCAGACACACCGAAATAGTTTTTAAACTTTCGTGCAAAGGAAGATGGGTTCATAAAACCGCATTCATATGAAATTTCAGTAATTGATTTTTTAGGTTGACTGATGAGTAAAGATGCGGCCTTTTCTATACGGATGCGTTGAATAAATTGAAAAAGTGTTTCTCCGATAATCGAGTAAAAAATACGATGAAAGTGATACTTAGAGAAGTTGGCGATTATTGCGAGTTCGTCCAATGTGAGGCTTCTATCGATATGTAGTTCAATATAATCGATTACACGATTAATTCTTGCTATATATTCATCAGATACATATTTTTGATTATCAATAGGATTCATTTATCCCACTCCCTAAAAAATGATGAACCTTATGAAATTAACTTATTGTCTATGCTGGTTCTTTTATTATGGAGTCTTGCCATACATCCATCAAGGTAAGGATTAAATATACATTCACGCTCTAGATTGTGAAAATATTAGTGCTTCCACACCTTTGAAAAACTGGTATGATAAATACGTTACCTAAAAATTCATTCGTACATAGTATGGAGAGAATAGAGAAAGCTTAGGCGCTAGTTGTTCCTGCTGTGTCTGGGAACATACTATGCGAGAGAATAAAGGAGGACATTACGGGTGTCAAACAAGCGGAAAGTAGGCCTGATTTACGGGGGAAAATCGAGTGAGCACGAAGTATCTGTCCATACAGCTCTGTCTGTTATCAACGCGGTTGATAAAGCGCGTTATGAAGTGCTTCCGATATATATTGACGTGAACGGACAATGGGTACAGGGACCGTGGATTGAACACGAGATTACGCATGTGGATGAATTGCGTTTTACTCTGGACAACTACGAGACGCCGAACGTATTCGCGCTCAACAACACAGTGGATGTCGTGTTTCCGGTTATTCACGGACCAAATGGAGAAGACGGTACGCTACAAGGATTTCTTGAACTCATTGATGTACCATATGTCGGCTCAGGTGTGCTTGGTTCCTCAGTTGGAATGGATAAAGTAATGATGAAAGAAGTATTCGGGAATGCTGGCCTGCCGCAGGGCAAATATAAAAGCTATCTGCGTAGTGAACTAGAAACGAATATTGAAGAGATTTGTAATGGTATTGAAGCGGAAATCGGACTGCCATGCTTTGTTAAACCAGCTAATATGGGATCGAGCGTGGGCATTAGCAAGGCAAAAGATCGCCAGGGTCTTGAGGAAGCGTTACGGTTTGCCGCGCGTTTTGACAGAAAAGTAATAGTAGAAGCGTTCATCTCCGGCCGTGAGCTGGAAATAGGCGTGCTTGGCAATGAACACCCTGATACTTCCGTTGTAGGCGAGATTGTGTCCGGCAATGAATTTTATGATTATGAAGCGAAGTACAAAAGCGATAATACTCGCCTTGATATTCCGGCGAATGTGCCGGATGACGTAGTAATCCGGATGAAAAAGCTTGCCACACAAGCATTTCTTGCGTTGGATTGTAGTGGATTGTCTCGCGTTGATTTCTTCTGGGATGAGGCGGAAGATGAGCTGTACATTAATGAAATCAACACGATGCCGGGCTTTACTCCGTTCAGCATGTATCCGATGCTGTGGAATGAAGCGGGCGTACGGTACGCTGAATTGATTGATCGCCTCATTGCTTTCGGAATCGAGCGGCACGAAGAGAAGAGAGCGAATGCGCTTGTAGCGGAACAATTTAACGATTAATACAACATTCACCAAAGGCAAGAGAAGGGGCCCTGTTCAAGCGTCGGAACAGGGCCCCTTCCTTTTTTATTCAGATACATATTAGTGCATTAACACAGTTTATCGAGCAGTGTCTCCAGGGCCATGCCGCGTGAAGCTTTTAGCAGAAGGGCGACGTCTTGTCTTTTAAATGTTTCCAGATAGACGGCCGCTTCTTCTTTGTCTGCAAAGTATTTTGCTTTAGTTCCATAGCCTTCAGCCAGATGTTTTGCATCGTTGCCGATGGCGATAACTTCAAAGATTCCCTCCATTGCTTTTAGCTCTTCACCGACTTCGAGATGGTAGGCTGCACTTTGTTCGCCCAACTCGAACATATCACCAAGTACAAGCACCTTTTTACGTTGTGGGTAAATGGATAAAAACGTCTTAATTGATGCGAGCATCGAAGACGGACTGGCATTGTATGCATCATTAATAATCAACAATCCGTTCGCGCCGTCTACACGCTCAAAACGCATCGTAGAAATCGACAGCGTCGCAAGTCGTTCCGTAATTTCCTCAGTCGAGATGCCAAGATGCATAGCGATGAAGATGCAAGGAAGTGCGTTCGAGATGTTATGTTCGCCGAATAGCGGCATAAAACAGTTGAATTGCTCCCCTTCGTTTGTAGTGATAATGAAATGACTGCCGTTCTCGTCAAATGAAATATTGGACGCTATAATATCGGCTGCACGAGATTCCTCTCCTTCATGCTGTACATGATAGAAGAACGTTTTCCCTGGGTTCAGGTGCGCCAGATTGGCCACCAGTTCGTTATCTTGATTTAGACAGGCAAAGCCCTGGGGATCTGTGTGGCCAAGAATCTCGCCTTTTGCCTGTGCAATCATCTCCCTAGACTCGAAAAACTCTATATGTGCGTCATTGACATTCGTAATAACGCTGAAAGTTGGACGGACCATGCCTGCGAGGAAATCGATTTCGCCTGCATGATTCATTCCTAGCTCAAGCACGGCCGCATTTGTATCGGGTGTGATTTGTAGCAACGAGAGCGGTACGCCAAGATGATTGTTAAAATTTTTGTATGTTTTATATACTTTTTTCTGCCCTGACAGCAGGTGTGCCAGAATGTCCTTTGTTGTGGTTTTTCCGTTGCTGCCGGTAATAGCGGCGATTGGAAGGGATAGGCGATTACGGTAGATGCGTGCAATTTGCTGGAAAGCTTTCTCCGTATTCCCGACCAGAATGAGTGCAAACGACTCCGCAAGCCCCGCTTGTCGGGCTTTGGCTTCATCGGAGACAAAAGCAGCAACCGCGCCTATTTGTGCCGCGTTTGACAAGAATTCGTGCCCATCTCGCGCTCCGCCTGTCAGTGCCACAAACAATGCGCCGTCCTCAAGCTTTCGTGAGTCAAAGTGTACGGATGTAATCTCCGTGTGTTCGTCCCCTTGAAGTAAAGTTCCTTCCGTAATTTCCATTATCTCTTTTACGGTAAACATACAGGATGTCCTCCCTGATTTTGCTTTTTGTCATACTACATATTTATTATAACTCGATTTGTGCCCAAGCAGATGCCCCCATCTTCCTGTTCGTTAAAAAGCGAAAAAATGGTCATTCGAGGTTGACCTACATATCCCTGTATAATATAATGTTTTTTGACGACTTTTGGAGATGTTTCTCTTCTCGGGTCGTCACCGATGGTTAAGGTGGAGGGAGGGGAAACAAATGGCAGAAGTTCGTGTACGTAAAAACGAGTCATTAGACCAAGCGCTACGTCGATTCAAACGTGACTGCTCCAAAGATGGCGTTCTTGCTGAAGTTAAAAAACGCAGACACTATGAGAAGCCAAGCATTAAACGCAAGAAGAAGTCTGAGGCAGCGCGTAAGCGCAAGTTTTAGGAGGAACAGTTTATGAGACTCGTCGATCGTCTTACCGATGATATGAAGCAAGCGATGAAAGATAAAGACAAGCTCAAACTTTCCGTCATCCGGATGGTTAAATCTTCTGTTAAGAATGAGGAAATCAACCAGGGTAAAGAACTGTCTGACGATGAAGTGCTTACTGTCTTGACTCGTGAGCTAAAGCAAAGACGCGATTCCCTCCAAGAATTCGAAAAAGCTGGTCGTGATGACCTCGCGTCATCCGCACGAGATGAAATTAATGTACTTATGGAATATATGCCTGAGCAATTAAGTGAAGAAGAAATCCGTGCACTGGTGAGTGAAATCATTCAGCAGACCGGCGCTTCTTCGAAGAAGGACATGGGGAAAGTGATGGGCGCGCTAATGCCTAAGGTAAAAGGTCGCGCTGATGGAGCCCTTGTTAATAAGGTCGTTCAGGAATCATTGTCATAAGGTGTATAAAGCCCCGCCTGTATTATGCAGGCGGGGCTTTTATATTTTTAGGAAGGGAGGCGGAGTACGACCGCCTCCTTTTCTTAATGGATGAGAAACGATATGTCGCTGTAAGCAAGAAGGTGACATAAAGCGGCCGTTCGGTCTCTTTGTGAAAAAAAGGACGAGTGGCGACGCCTGCGAGTTTTTCTTATTTGCACCTGCACAGACTACTCCTCGCTGTTTTCCCCTTCATATTTTCCTCTGCAAGAGCATAGTGTGAAGATAGAGAGTCGTATCATCCTTTAGGGGATCTGATGCAGGAAGGGGGCTTACTCGTGAAAAAATGGAGTGAAAAATGGCGGCGTTTTGCGACCGGTGCACTCGATATGCCGCAGGACTTAACGATGGAGATGCCCCGCATTACAATGATTGGTCAATTGCAGATGTATATTGAAAATCATCGCGGAGTCCTTTGGTTCAGCAATCAGGAGCTCCGTTTACTTTTAACGAAAGGTCAGCTATTAATTCGGGGACAAAATCTTGTAATCCGGGCTATTTTACCGGAAGAGGTGTTGGTAGAAGGTGTTGTAGATCAGGTCGTATTTTTGGATGAATAGAGAGGGGAGACGGCGATGAAGCACGGGGAAAATTGGTTTCGGGGGTATCTTGTCCTGAGGATACGCGGCAAGCGCCTTGAACGTTTCTTAAACCGAATTGTGGGACAAGGCATTCAGGTATGGGACATTCGACGAAACGGGGAGGAGGCGTACTTAAGTCTTCCGCTCGAATCTTTCCGCAGTCTCAAGCCGTTTCTTAAAGAGACTGGATGCCGTAGCCGTGTCGTCCAGCGGGTGGGATTTCCCTTTTTGCTGCGAAAAATGTGGACGCGCTCTATGTTTGTTATAGGAGTTGTCGCATTTTTTATCGGTATTTATTTCTTATCCAACATCATTTGGAGTATACAAGTAATCGGTAATGAAAAAATTCCCACCCATCAGATTAAACAAGTGGCAGAACAAGCTGGCGTTAAACAGGGAACGTTTATTTATCGACTCCCTGAAGCGGAGGAGATGCAACGTGAACTTATGAAGCGTCTTCCGCAGGCATCATGGATTGGCTTTGAGATGAAGGGAACAACCGCTATTATCCGTGTCGTCGAAAAGGTGACACCCGAGAAAAAAGAAAATCCCGGTCCGAGGCACATTGTTGCCACGAAAAAAGCAGTCATCCATTCTATCTTTGCAGAGCGTGGGCGACCTATGGTCCGGATTAATGATTGGGTCAAGCCTGGAGATATTCTTATTTCCGGCGTTTTGGGAGGAGAAGAACACTCTATACTCGTGCCAGCAGGGGGACGAGTAGAAGGGGAGACATGGTATGAATCTTCGGTCGTTGTGCCGTTGCAGCAAAAACGGCAAATATTAACAGGGGAAAGCTATACGAATCGTTATGTAATGTTTGGAAAATATGCGGTCAAAATCCAGGGCTTTACCGCCAAGCCGTATGTTCAGTCCGTCAAAACCGAGGATACGGGGTGGATAACATTCGGGGAGAAATCTTTCCCGCTTGGCGTTAAGAAGGAAGTGATACGCCAAAGCGAGTGGCTTGACATTACATTGACCGAAAAAGAAGCCATAGAAACAGGGAAAAAATACGCCAGAGAAAACCTGATAAAACAAGTGAAAAAAGGCGGTTATATTAAGACGGAAAAAGTTTTGCACGAGAAGCAAGAGAATGGTAAAGTTTATATGAAGATTCATTTTGTTGTAGTGGAAGATATTGCAGCAGAGCAGCCTATTACCTACGAAGGAGAATGAGGTCTTTTGCATGTAGAAGAGACAAGCAAAACCATACGCCTTGAAAGTGCGGAGGAAGCCAGCCTGCTTTTTGGCCCGCAAGATTCCTACCTGAAGGAAATCGAAAATGCAACACCGGCGCACATATTTGCCCGAAGTGAAGAAATCACCATCTCTGGCCTTGCCCAGGAGGTGGAGCGGAATGCCCGCCTTATTGAAGTGCTGGCATCGCTTCTGCGTCGAGGAATCAAGCTTTCTCTGCAGGATGTGCTGTACGCGATTCAACTGTCCAAGGAGGACGCGCTGGAAGAATTAATGGAGCTGTACGATCAACCCATCGCTACCTCTGTTAAGGGGAAACCTATCCGCGTCAAAACGCTCGGACAGCGTCACTATGTTACCTCTATTAAGAAAAAAGATATCGTGTTCGGCATCGGCCCGGCTGGTACAGGAAAGACGTATCTTGCCGTGGTTATGGCTGTAACCGCCCTCAAGGCTAATCGTGTCAAGCGGATTGTGCTGACACGTCCCGCCGTGGAAGCAGGGGAGAACCTGGGCTTTCTGCCAGGAGATCTGCAGGAGAAGGTGGACCCATATTTGCGTCCTTTGTATGATGCGCTGCAGGACTTGCTTAGCACGGAGAACATGACGAAATACATGGAACGGGGCATCATTGAAGTTGCACCGCTGGCGTATATGCGTGGACGGACGCTTGATGATTCATTCATTATTCTTGATGAAGCGCAGAATACGACGCCTGAACAAATGAAGATGTTTCTGACGCGGCTTGGTTTCGGCTCCAAAATGGTGATCACAGGAGATGTAACCCAGGTCGACTTGCCGCGTGGTAAAAAATCCGGACTGCAGGATGCATGCCGGAAACTTGAAGGAATTGAAGGCATTTCTTTTGTGTATTTGACTGGAATGGACGTAGTGCGCCATCCGTTGGTGCAAAAAGTCATTACCGCCTATGAGCAGGAAAGCGAGACCTAGCTTCGGAACGTGCTAGGTGTCTCGCAAGAAGGGGTTGTACGACATGAAAGCAAGTCTACGGCGGCTACATCTCTCTGTCCCAGAATCGTGGAAGACAAGCGTAACCATTCGCCGGTTGCTGTTTCTCTTCCTTGGACTGATGATTTATTTGCCGCTTATGGGAGATGTCCTGCCCAAAACGTTCGATTTAAACGTCAATACCGTAAGCGATGTCACACTGACGGCGCCTGTAACCGTAGAAGATACTGAAGCGACGGAACAGGCGCGAGCCAAAGCGATCAGTGAAGTGCAGCCCGTTTATTCGCGCGATGACACGATTACGATGCATCAGGTAAAGCTCGTCTCATTCATTTACAAGAAAGCGAGTGAGCTGGCGGCCCGTCAGGATATGACTCCAGAAGCCAAGCTGAAAGAACTGAAGGAGAATATCCCGTTTTCTCTATCTGCGGACACCATGCAATCGCTTCTGACAATGCCCGCTCCTGCATTGAACGCAGCGGCTCAGGAAACGAATAAAGTGGTAACGTCCATCATGCAGAAGGGGATTGATAAGAAAACAACCTCCGATCCGGAAGTCATTCAGCAGCTCGTCAATCAGCAGATTGTATTGGTTGATCTTGACAGCAAGTCACGCAAGGTGGTGCGTGAAGTAGCAATGCCGAGCATTGCGCCAAATGTGACGATTAACGAAGAATCGACTAATACGCTTAAGGAGACAGTACGTCGTTCGGTGAAGCCGATTATGATTTATAAAGGGGAAGTATTGGTCGAGAAGGATCAGTACATCTCCGAAGAGGTGTACCGCAAGCTGAATGCGGCAGGTCTTTTGGAGCGCAACGCGAGCAAGCTACCGTTCTTAGGTCTTGCGTTGCTAGTGCTTTTTAGCGTGTTGTTTCTTCGCACGTATATAGCGCAGGCACATCGCAAAATTTATGGAAGCAATGCGCATATTTTGATGCTGTCGCTCATTATTTTCTTAAATATTATTTTTATGAAAATCATGAGTAGTTTCAGTACGATTGACTTTTTCTCACCCGGCTACGTCGTTCCGATTGCGCTCGGTTCGATGCTGATTGCTATTCTTTTGGATACGCAGCTGGCTATTGTTTGTAGCGTTCTGTTCGCTTTTGCCGCAGGGATTATATTCAACTTCGAGAGTTTGCTTCCGGTTGATTTCCGTTATGCACTGTACGGATTTTTGAGCGGTGTTGCCGGTGCGTATTCACTGGGCAAAGCGACCAAACGGACTCGAATTCTTCAGGCGGGATTCTTAGTATCCGCAATGAATGTAGTAGCGATCACCGCGTTGTATCTGTTAGTGTCTTCCACGGGAAGCTGGCGGGAGCTGTTAAACGAATATGCTTTCGGCATGATTAGCGGTTTACTGGCGGCGGTACTGGCCATTGGCCTCCTTCCTTTCTTTGAAGGATTGTTCGGTATTTTGTCGCCGATGCGTTTGATTGAGTTATCCAGCCCGAACCAGCCGCTTCTACGTCGAATGCTGATGGAGACACCAGGCACCTATCATCATAGCATGATGGTAGCCAGCTTGTCAGAAGCAGCGTGCGAAGCTGTAGGGGCAGATGGTTTATTGGCACGTGTTGGCGCATACTATCACGATGTAGGAAAGATGAAGCGTCCGCATTTCTTTATCGAGAATCAGATTAACCGGGATAATCCGCATGATACGCTGGCGCCGGGTCTTAGCAAGCGCATCATTATCGCGCATGTGGAGGATGGTGTGCGTATTCTTGAGGAGAATGGATTGCCGAAGCAGATTATTGATTTTGCCCAGCAGCACCATGGTACGACGTTGCTGAAATTCTTCTACCATAAGGCGGCTAAGGCATCCGATACGCCAATTCCGGAATCTGAGTATCGTTACCCAGGTCCGAAAGCTCAGACACGGGAGACGGCAATTGTAGGCATTTGCGATAGTGCCGAAGCGGCGGTGCGATCGATGTCCCATCCGACACCTGAGAGCATCGAAACTCTGGTGCGTCGCATTATTGCAGACAGGCTTGAGGATGGGCAATTTAACGAATGTGACTTGACTATGCAAGAGCTCGAGTGTGTAGCGCAGACAATCTGTGAGACGCTACAAGGATTTTTCCATAACCGGATCGAATATCCGGATGATAAACAGGTGGCGGTGAAGCAAGCATGAGTATAGAGATAGAATTCATCCAGGAATATGAGCCGGAACTATCTGAAGAACTGCTCGCTCTTCTGCGTCAGGTGCTCGAAGAAGCGGCGCGCACGGAGGAGGTCGAAGGCGAGCTGACGGTAACGTTTGTCGATAATGAACGAATTCATGAGCTGAATCGGGAATATCGGGGAATTGACCGTCCGACTGATGTGCTCTCGTTTGCGATGAATGAAGAAGGTGAAGAAGAGATGGAGATTTTTCTCGATGAGGAAATGGATGATATGCCAAATATGTTGGGTGATGTCATCATCTCCATTCCGAAAGCGCAGGAGCAGGCCAAGGAATACGGACATTCTTTCGAACGGGAGATGGGTTTTCTCGCAGTACATGGTTTTCTCCATCTGAACGGGTATGACCATGAGACGGAGGCGGAAGAGCGTGAGATGTTCGGCCGGCAGGAGGAAATTCTGAATCGGGTGCGCCTTACGCGCGAATAGGCGGGGAGCAATGTGAGAAACAAAAACGAATGGCAACGGTTGAAGCGAAGCTTCCACTATGCTATCTGCGGAATACGCGAGACTGTAAAGACTCAGCGAAACATGCAAATCCATGTTACCGTGGCGTTGCTTGTACTCCTTTTGGGATGGTTTCTGGCCATTCCGAAGGGAGATGTTTTGCTGGTCTTTTTTTCTGTTTTTCTTGTGCTTATTTTGGAGACCGTAAATACTGCAATCGAAAAAGCTGTCGATTTGACGATAGGTGATAAGTTCCATCCGCTGGCAAAATCGGCGAAGGATGCAGCGGCAGGCGCCGTGTTGTTCGGAGCGCTTTTGTCGGTGTTGGTGGGAATCTACGTATTTTTGGAACCGCTGTGGCGGTTTATACAGAACGGGGAAAGAAGGGTAATACATATAGAGGAGCGGGGAGAGATAGCTTTTCTCCTAATCGTCGCACTGATGTTCATCTTTGTTGTCTGGTTGTTAACGGAACGTTTTCGCCCGGAAAAAAAGGAGGAAGATTGAAATGGATAATCAAGCGTTGCTGAAGGAAGCGATGAAAGCGCGCCAAAAAGCGTATACGCCCTATTCCAAGTTCAAAGTGGGTGCCGCTCTTCTGACGAAAGAAGGTAAGGTGTATCATGGTTGTAATGTGGAGAATGCTGCATATTCCCTATGTAACTGTGCGGAGAGAACAGCACTATTCTCTGCATATGCCCAGGGGGATCTTGAATACGAGCGTCTGGCTGTTGTAGCCGATACTCCGGGACCGTGCTCACCTTGTGGTGCATGTCGTCAGGTAATCTCCGAGCTGTGTCCGCCGCAGATGGAAGTCGTGATGAGCAACCTGACCGGAGACACCAAGATTATGACCGTGGCGGAGTTGCTGCCCGGCGCGTTCAATCAGGAGGATTTGAATGGATAACAAAGGATATAAATCAGGATTCGTAGCCATCGTTGGCCGCCCGAATGTAGGGAAGTCAACGTTAATGAACTATATCGTTGGACAAAAAGTCGCAATCATGTCAGACAAACCACAGACGACACGGAATAAAATCCGTGCCGTCTATACATCCGAAGAAGGACAGATTATTTTTCTGGACACGCCAGGCGTCCATAAACCGAAATCGAAGCTCGGCAATTACATGAACCGTATGGTGGAGAATGCACTCCGTGAAGTAGATGTTGTCTTGTTCCTTGTTGACGCGTCAGAGAAGCTGGGACCGGGTGATGAATACATTATCGAGAAGCTGAAAGAAGTGAAAACACCCGTATATCTTGTCATTAATAAAATCGATAAGGTACATCCGGAAGAGCTTCTGCCGTTCATTGACCAATATAAAGAACTATATGCATTTGAAGAAATTGTGCCGGTTTCCGCCCTTCAGGGTAATAATGTAAACCGCTTAATGGAACAATTGCTTTCAAAGCTGCCGGAAGGCCCACAATATTATCCGGAGGATCAAATTACGGATCATCCGGAGCGATTCGTCGTAGCAGAACTAATTCGAGAGAAAATTCTGCATCTGACCCGTGAAGAAGTGCCTCATTCTATCGCTGTTGTCATTGAACAGATGAAACCGAGGGAAGATAACGAGCATCTTATTGATATTTATGCTACAATTTACACAGAACGACCTACACAGAAGGGAATTCTTGTCGGCAAGCAGGGATCGATGATGAAGGAAATCGGCATGCGCGCCAGAGAAGACATTGAGAGGCTACTGGGTACCAAGGTATATCTCAACTTGTGGATCAAAGTAAAGAAAGATTGGCGCAATCAGGAGAATATGTTTAAGAATTTCGGCTTTTACGATGAAGAGTAGCCATGGAACTGGTAAAACTTCCAACGGATAGCGCATTTTGCACCGGGCCATGATAATAATAAAGTTTCGTCACTCATGCTTTATCTTTTCCGAAAGGGTGGATACGAATGATAAAGGAATTTTTCTGGCACTATTTTGCCCAGACCGGTAGTATCGATGCCTATTTGTTGTATACGGAGCATGAAGACGCGTTATTTCCAGAAGAAGGCCTAGATTTTGAGAGCACTGTTGCAGAAGAACCTTCAAATATGAAATAACTATGAGAAGCGCCGATAGAGGAGAATGCACGGATGATTGGAAAAGCGGAAGGGATTGTGGTCCGCACCACTGATTATGGTGAGGCGAACAAGATTTTGACTGTTTATACACGAGAAGCAGGCAAGGTAAGCATGATGGCCCGCGGCGCAAAAAAATCGAAAAGCCGTTTTACAGCCGTATCGCAATTATTTACGTACGGCTATTTTCTTTACAGGGTCGGCTCAGGTATGGGTTCGCTTCAGCAAGGAGATCTCATCAATTCATTCCGGGCTGTTCGAGAAGACTTGACGAAGACAGCGTATGCTGTATACTTGGCTGAACTGCTTGATCGTTTGACCGAAGATAAAGAGCCGAACCAATATTTGTTCGATATGATGCTGTATGCGTTGAAGTGGATGGAGGAAGGAAAAGATCCGGATATTATTGCTCGTCTGTTTGAGATGAAGATGTTATATGTAGCCGGGTGTCGACCTCAATTTGATGTATGCAGGGGCTGTGGTGTCGAGGAGGCGCCATTTTTCGTTAGCATTCACGAGGGTGGCTTCGTCTGCCAATCATGCCAGCGGGATGATCCGTCCTTGATGGCTGTAAGTTCAGGGACGGTCAGAATTCTTCGTTTGCTACAGCATATTAATATGCCCCAGCTTGGTAATGTGAGCGTGAAGCCAGAAACCAAGGAACAACTGCGCTGCGTTCTATACGCATTTTTTGAGGATTGTACGGGATTATATTTGAAGTCGCGGCGTTTTTTAGACCAGATTGAGCAGATGGGGCTAAGCCCTGTATCTGAACAGGCACAGAACGAGAGTTGACAAGTATGGAAATCATCGTTTATATTTATCTACAAAATCCAGTAAATTAAATAATGCGCAATGAAGGAGAAAAGTAGCCAGTCAGAAGTGGACATAAGCGAGTCGGGGATGGTGTAAGCCCGATGGCACAGGCTGGTGAACGGCGCTCCTGAGCGTATATGTATACAAGAGTGGATCGGCTTATGCGTTTGCTGTGAGAGCAACACGCATAGTAAGCCGTTCAAATAGGGTGGAACCGCGGGAATCGAACTCCCGTCCCTATGCCATATGAGCAATCCTCATATGGCATAGGGACGGGAGTTTTTTGATATCTCCTGCACCATCTTTTAATAAAATGAAACTTCACATAGAAGAAAAGAGGTACGATTTATGAATTTCCAGGACATTATTTTGTCGCTGCAAAATTTTTGGGCTAAGCAGAATTGCCTTATTGTACAGCCATATGATGTGGAAAAAGGCGCGGGTACAATGAATCCAATGACCTTCCTGCGTTCCATCGGCCCTGAGCCATGGAACGTGGCATACGTAGAGCCTTCCCGCCGCCCAGCGGACGGCCGCTATGGAGAGAATCCAAACCGTTTATACCAGCATCATCAATTCCAGGTCATTATGAAGCCGTCACCCGACAATATTCAGGAGTTGTATCTGGATAGCTTACGCGGGCTTGGCATTGACCCGTTGCAGCATGATATCCGCTTCGTGGAAGACAACTGGGAATCTCCTACATTGGGCGCATGGGGGCTCGGATGGGAAGTATGGCTTGACGGCATGGAGATCACGCAGTTCACTTATTTCCAACAGGTCGGCGGTATCGATTGTAACCCTGTCGCAGTAGAGATTACATATGGTCTCGAACGTCTCGCCTCCTATATTCAGGATAAGGAAAATGTATTCGATCTAGAGTGGGTTAACGGCTTTACCTACGGGGACGTATTCAAACAGGCCGAATATGAACATTCTAAATATACATTTGAAGTATCAGACGCTAAGATGTTATTTGAGCTGTTCTCTACGTATGAAACGGAAGCGAAACGCTGCATGGAGCAGAAGCTCGTGCTCCCCGCCTATGACTATGTATTAAAGTGTTCTCATGCCTTCAACCTGCTAGATGCGCGCGGTGCAATTAGCGTAACCGAACGTACCGGCTATATCGGCCGCGTACGGAATCTGGCCCGCGAAGTGGCGCACACATATTATCAGGTTCGGGAAGAGCTTGGATTCCCGATGTTGAAGAAGGAGGTCTAAGCTATGAGTAGAACGCTACTTTTGGAGATTGGAACAGAAGAGATGCCAGCTCGCTTCGTTGCGGGCGCATGTGAACAACTAAAAGAAAAAGTAGAGAAATGGTTAAGCACAAACCGTATCTCTTATGGTGAAGTACAAAGCTTTGAAACGCCTCGTCGTTTTGCGTTAATGATTAAAGACGTGAACGAACAGCAGGAAGATATCAATGAAGAGCTGCGCGGGCCGGCAAAAAAAATCGCGATGGATGAAAGTGGCGAGTGGACGAAAGCAGCGCTCGGTTTTGCACGCGGCAAAGGCCTTTCCCCGGATGATTTGTATTTACAGGAAGCAGGCGGCGTAGAGTATGTGTTTGCCCGCAAGCATCAGGCAGGCCAACCTACAATGGATTTGCTGCCGCAGCTCAGAGATATCGTGACAGGTCTTTCTTTCCCGAAAAACATGCGCTGGGGAGCATATGAGCTTCGCTTTGTTCGTCCGATACGCTGGATTGTAGCATTGTTCGGAGTAGATGTAATCGAAATGGAGATTACAGGTGTAGAATCTGGCAAAGGAACGCAGGGACACCGTTTTCTTGGTCAGTCGACGCAAATTGAGAAGCCTGAGGACTATGTAAGCGCCCTGGATGCTCAATATGTATTGGTGGACCCAGAAGAGAGAAAACGCCGCATTTTAGCCCAAATTAAGGAACTGGAGGCGGAAAAAGGCTGGACTGTTCCGATTGATGAAGGGTTGCTGGATGAGGTTATTCATTTGGTCGAGTATCCAACTGTATTGTTCGGAAGCTTTGAAGAGGAATACCTGGAAATCCCACAGGAAGTTCTCGTTACCTCCATGCGTGAACATCAGCGCTATTTCCCGGTACAGAATGATAAAGGTGAGCTTTTGCCTCACTTTATTACTGTCCGTAATGGAGATGCTCGCGATCTGGCGACGGTAGCGCGCGGTAATGAGAAGGTGCTTCGTGCCCGCCTCTCTGATGCCCGCTTCTTCTATCAAGAAGACCAGAAGATGAAGATTGAAGATGCGCTGACCCGCTTGGAGAATGTCGTGTTCCATGAAGAACTGGGTACAATTGGCGATAAAATCCGCCGTGTTCAAGAAGCCGCAGCCGCTATCGGCGATGCTGCGAAGCTGTCTACTGCCGAGAAGGAAAAATTGCAGCGTGCGGCTACCATTAGCAAGTTTGACCTAGTGAGCCAGATGGTGTACGAATTCCCGGAACTGCAAGGTATTATGGGTGAACGCTATGCCCGTCTGGCAGGCGAAGACGAAACGGTAGCGAAGGTGATCTTTGAGCATTATTTGCCACGTTTTGCCGGAGATAGGCTTCCTGAGACGAATGAGGGTGCGGTGTTGAGCATTGCGGATAAGCTGGATACGATTGTCGGCTGTTTTGCAATCGGCATTATTCCGACCGGCTCCCAAGACCCATACGCTCTGCGTCGCCAGGCAACCGGTATTGTACAGATCCTGCTCGATAAACAATTGCCTATTTCGTTGGATGAACTATTCGAGGGTGCGCTCGCCATTTTAGATGGCAAATCGCTTCTAAAACGCAGCAAAGATGAGATTCGGCAGGATTTGCACGAGTTCTTTGCCCTGCGTCTGAAAAATCTGCTGCAAGAGCAGCAGGTCCGTTATGATATTATCGATGCTGTACTGACGGCGGATGCTACTCGTGTAACCGATGTTATTGCCCGCGCCCAGACGCTTATGGATGCAGTAGAGAAAGAAGAATTTAAAGGTATCGTAGAATCTTTCAATCGTGTGAACAACTTGGCGCAAAAAGCGACAGACAGTAAAGTCGACTCTGAACTGTTCGAGACAGAAGCCGAGCGTAATCTGTGGACGGCGTTCGTTGCAGCGAAGCAAGAAGGTGAAGCGCTGCTCGAAGCGAAGGAATTTAGCAAGGCATTGGCCCGTATGGCTAAACTTAAGAACAATATTGATGCGTTCTTCGATAATGTAATGGTTATGGTCGAAGACGAAAGAGTGAAGGCGAACCGTCTCGCACTGCTCGCGTCTATCGCAGTGTTCATCTTCGGATTGGCGGATTTCAGTAAAATCGTATTCGCCTAGCTTTCCCTATCTTTTTGTTTGACCTGCTTTTACAGAAAAAGACTCCGCCTATCTCCTGTTTTTTATATGGCAGGGAGGCGGGGCCTTTTTTTATGGATAAGAAACGATATGTTGTTTCTTCCAAGCGTATCACTTGAAAAAAGGACAAGTAGTAACGTCCATGCGCTTTTCTTGTCCTTTTCCGGTAAAGAAAAATTACTTGCAGGATATGTGCAGGTTTATATAGTATATACTATATATGTAAAAAAACAGGATTTAGTATGTCACGATAAAACTCCGAAACAGGAGGTGAGCAGTCATAGAACTTACGAAGCGCCAGGAACATATTGTAGAGATTGTTAAGAGCGAGGGACCAATTACAGGGGAGCAAATCGCCGAACGGTTATCGCTCACACGTGCGACGCTGCGGCCTGATTTGGCAATTCTGACGATGGCAGGATTTCTGGATGCCCGGCCAAGAGTTGGCTATTTCTATACGGGAAAAGACAGTAACCAGTTGATAAAAGAAGAAGTCAGTCGTAAAATTGTGAAAGACTATAAAGCCCCGCCGATTATCATTAAAGAGTCGAGTTCTGTATACGATGCTATCTGTACCTTATTTCTCGAAGATGTAGGAACGCTGTTCGTCGTCAATGGTAAAGGGCATCTTGCGGGCGTCGTCTCACGTAAAGATTTATTGCGCGCTGCACTGGGCAAGCAGAACCTTGAGGATATGCCGGTCAGCATCATTATGACCCGCATGCCAAATATTATTACCTGTACGCCCGAAGATAGTTTGCTGGATGCGGCGAAGAAATTGATTGACTATCAGATCGATTCGCTTCCGGTTGTGCGCCTGGCGCAAGAGTCGGGAAAGACCGCCTATGAGGTGATGGGACGCGTTACGAAAACGACGATTACGCGGGGATTTGTGGAGTTGGGCAATGAAATAAACGTATAGCGAAGGAGGAAGCATGTTTCCGACATTTCTACAAGAAGCAACGGTTTATGTGGTTTCCGATTCCGTCGGCGAAACAGCCGAGTTTGTGGTAAAGGCCGCGGCCAGCCAGTTTGCGGGCCATTCTTTGCAGGTTCGCAAGTTTCCTTACATAGAAGATGAAGGGACGTTAAATGAAATCGTCCGCGCCGCTGCTGAATCGAATGCGATTATTGCTTATACGCTGGTCATTCCCGCACTGAAAAGTCACATTCGCCAGGCTGCTGCTAAGCAAAATGTGACGGCGATTGATATCATGAGTCCGATAGTCGATGCACTCCAAGGATATTTGAATCAGGAGCCGAGCAACAAGCCCGGCCTTGTCCGCAAGCTTGATGAAGATTATTTCCGCAAAGTGGAAGCGATCGAGTTCGCAGTCAAATATGATGACGGACGCGATCCACGGGGCATCCTGCGCGCGGATGTTATTCTCATCGGGGTATCCCGTACCTCGAAAACTCCGTTATCGATGTATTTGGCTAACAAACGCTTTAAAGTAGCCAACGTGCCACTTGTTCCGGAAGTGGAGCCGCCTGAAGAGCTGTTTCTTGTACCCAAGGAGAAGTGTATTGGCCTCACCATTAATGCAGACCAGCTCAATATGATTCGCGCCGAACGGCTCAAATCGCTCGGTTTAACTGCGGAAGCTAATTACGCCAGCATGGAGCGCATTAAGCATGAACTGGAGTACTCCCGAAAAATCATTGAGAAAGTCGGTTGCCCTGTCCTTGACGTTTCCAATAAAGCAGTAGAGGAAACGGCCAATATTATCATGCAGATGATTAAGCGCAATCGAAAGAAATAAGGAAGACAGAGAGCCAAAGCTTGTTCGTGAAGTTTTGGCTCTTTTTTTTTCGACAACTTTCGAAATTGACAAACTATAAATCATGTGCAGGAAAAACAGTTCGTCATGTAGAATACTACAGGCATGAATAAAAATAAGCCCGAAATATGGGTCGACGCCGACGCATGTCCCGTCAAAAGTATTATTCTTGAGGAAGCCAAACGCTGTGAAGTTTTGGTGAATTATGTAGCATCTTATAATCACCGTTTATCATTGTCCCATCCGCTGGCACGCTCCATTACTGTTGATGCCGGTTATCAATCCGCTGATATGTATATCGCCAACCATATAAGAGCGCGCGACATCGTCATTACTGACGACTACGGATTGGCATGCCTGGCACTGGGGAAGGAATGTTTAGCGTTGGGAACGAGAGGAAAAGAATATACTAAAGATACCATTTCTTTTCTCCTCATGGATCGTCACATCTCACAGCAAGCGGCTAAAGCGGGAGGCAAACGCAAAGGGCCGCGACCGCTATCCAACGAAGAAATCGATCATTTTCGACAAAAGCTGCGAAAACTTTTGTGTAATTTAGAAGGAAATTAAGGGTTTTTGACGAATATTATTATTCCGTTGCCCTTTATGCAACAGGAAAGGCAGAGTAGGAAGTACAGGTGAGAAGCATGGCAGGAAGAATTCCGGAAGATGTCATTGAGCGGGTACGCTCGCAGAACGATATTGTTGATGTTATCGGACAGTATGTTCATCTCAAAAAAACGGGGCGCAATTATTTCGGGCTTTGTCCGTTCCATTCCGAGAAGAGCCCTTCGTTTGCTGTACATCCTGACAAACAGCTCTTTCGTTGCTATGGATGCGGCGAGTCAGGTAATGTCTTTTCTTTCGTAATGAAGGTGGAAGGCCTCGAATTCCCGGAAGCGGTGTATAATCTGGCTCAGCGTGTGGGCATTGATATACCGAGAGAGGAAAGCACCCCCGAGAACGAGAAGGCGCGCAAGCGTAAGGAAAGCATGCTGGCTGCGCATGACCTGGTGGCTAAATTATATCATCATCTTTTGTTGAATACGGACTATGGAGCCCAGGCGCGCAATTATCTCTTGAACAGACAAATGCAACTTGCTACAATTGAAGAGTTTGGTCTGGGGTATAGCCCGGACAGCTGGGATTTTATCACACAGCGTCTCGCAAAAAGAGGTTTTTCGTTATCCCTGATGGAAGAAGCGGGACTCCTAAGTCAAAAAGACAGAAACAGTCGACCGTTTGATCGGTTTCGCGGACGGGTGATGTTTCCGATTCACAATTCTCAGGGACAAGTTGTTGCGTTTGGAGCTCGTACACTAGGGGACGACCAGCCCAAATATTTAAACAGTCCAGAGACACCGCTGTTTAATAAAAGTCATTTGCTCTTTAATCTGCATCGGGCACGAACGCAGATTCGTAAACAACAGGAAGCCGTATTGTTTGAAGGATATGTAGACGTCATTTCTGCGTGGCAGGTGGGCGTGCATAACGGAATCGCTTCCCTCGGCACGTCGCTTACCGAGCAGCAGGCACGCATCATTCGCCGCAACACAGAAACCGTCATCCTATGTTATGATTCGGATCAGGCAGGCATTGAAGCCGCGTTTAAGGGGGCCGATTTGCTGGTGGCGGCGGGATGTACAGTGAAGGTGGCACAGATGCCGCAGGGAATGGACCCGGATGATTATATCCAGCAATACGGCGGAGAACGATTTAAACAGGAGATTCTGCTGAATGCCGCTTCTTTGACCGCTTATCGACTGCAGGTCATTCGCTCGCGGCATACGCTAAATGATGAAACGGAGCGGATGAAGTTTGTTCACGAGGCGCTTGAAGAAATTTCTCGCTTGCCAAGTGCTGTAGAGAGGGATCATTACCTTCGTCAAATCTCCGAGGAGTTCCATCTGTCGCTTGATGCGATGAAACAGGAACAGAAGAAGATCTTTAAACAGCAAAAAAAGGCAGGAAACAGGGATAATCTCAAAGACGGATGGAATAATAGTATAGATAGTAGCAGATCTGTCGCCGAAAAGCCGATGTTGCCCGCATATATTAAATCCGAACAGTATTTGCTGTCGCTCATGATACAAAGCGCTGAGATTGCGGAACAGGTTCAGATGAAGGTAGGTGCCGATTTTGTGGTAGAAGATCATGCCGCTCTGGCAGCACATATCTACCGATATTACTCGGAAGGGTACGTGTCAGACCCAGCACGGTTCATCTCCTTTCTGCAAGATGAAAAGCGTCTGGTAGAGAAAGCATCCGAATTGGCGATGATGGACGTACAGGCTCATCTCCACGCTCCGCGCACCGTAAGCGATTATATCGAACAAGTGGTGAAGAATGCGAAGCGAATGCAGATCGAGCAGTTGGAGAGGGAGCAGCGGATGCATGAGCGAGCCGGGAATACAGCGGAAGCGGTTCGCATCAGCTTAGAGCTTATCCCCTTAAAAAGATCGGTAAAATAAGTGAAGTTGAAGAGTGCCGGAAGGAGGGAACACCATGACTAAAAAAACAGAAAGCAAGCCTGAAATGGAATTAACCCTTGATCAAGTCAAGGACCGGCTGGTGGATCAAGGAAAAAAGCGCGGAGTGCTTACGTACAAAGAAATCATGGAACGCCTCTCTACCTTTGATCAAGACTCGGATCAGATTGACGAGTTCTTCGAATATCTGAACGATCAAGGAATTGAGGTTATTAATGAATCAGAAGACGGGGACGATCATGAAGAAATAATGCCTCAACAGGACGGAGAAGAATCCGAAGACTTTAGCTTTGACGATTTGTCCGTTCCGCCAGGGGTGAAGATTAACGATCCTGTTCGTATGTACTTGAAAGAAATCGGCCGGGTGCCGCTTCTGTCCGCGGAAGAAGAAATTAAACTTGCGAAGCGGATTGAGCAAGGGGACGAAGAAGCAAAACGTCGTCTTGCGGAAGCGAACCTGCGGCTTGTAGTCAGCATTGCCAAGCGCTACGTTGGCAGAGGCATGCTCTTCCTCGATTTGATCCAGGAAGGGAACATGGGTCTGATTAAAGCCGTTGAGAAATTCGACTACCAAAAAGGTTACAAGTTCAGTACGTATGCTACATGGTGGATTCGCCAAGCCATTACCCGTGCGATTGCCGACCAAGCGCGTACCATTCGTATTCCTGTGCATATGGTAGAGACCATTAACAAGCTTATTCGTGTCTCTCGTCAGTTGCTACAGGAATTGGGTCGTGAACCTTCGCCGGAAGAAATTGCAGAGAAGATGGATCTTACGCCCGAAAAAGTTCGGGAGATTATGAAAATCGCACAAGAGCCGGTATCCTTAGAGACGCCAATAGGTGAAGAAGACGATTCACATTTAGGCGACTTCATCGAAGATCAGGATGCACTTGCACCGTCTGATGCAGCCGCTTATGAGCTGTTGAAAGAGCAGCTCGAAGATGTGCTTGATACATTAACCGAGCGGGAAGAGAATGTGCTTCGATTACGTTTCGGACTCGACGACGGAAGAACCCGTACACTTGAAGAAGTAGGCAAGGTCTTCGGCGTCACAAGGGAGCGCATTCGTCAAATTGAAGCAAAAGCGTTGCGTAAGCTTCGTCACCCAAGTCGCAGCAAACGATTGAAAGACTTCTTAGAATAAGTATTGCACCATTGATGATTGTAGACAGCCTGCGTCGCATGTACCGCGTAGGCTTTTTCTTTTTCTCCGCATGGACTCACACGGGAGGTAATATCGATGAAAGAGCAGAGAAAGAAAATCATTACGGCCGAGATTGAATATTGGCGTCGTAGTAATCTTCTTCCGAGCCAATATTGCGATTTTCTGTTAAACCTGTATACGGAAGGTGAGGCCGCTGGCAAGCATGCACGAGATGAAGCAAGCGCCGGAAATGAAGCGCTTCCGGCATTCTCCGTTCCGAGATTCGAGATAAAGTGGCTTGGCGTCGCCTTGCTCATGGTCGTATTGCTGTATCTTGCTTTTCATTTTACCGATTTTACTTTGACAATGCAAATGACGTTGATTGGATTTTTAACCCTTTTATTTTACATTATGGGATTTATGAAGGAAAAAAGCAGTTTGTCGAGTCATTTATTTCTTGGTCTGGCTTCGATGTTGTTGGCGCTTGGCGGGGTATATGCACTGGGATTATACAAGTACCTGCATTCGACCATAGTGCTTTATCTCGGCGCTGCCTGCATAATCTGGTATTTGACGGGCATTCTTGCTGATAAGCGGTACCTTTCCTTTTGTGCACTTCTTGGAGTACAGGGAGTATATGGTTGGTTTGCTTACCACAAATCGTATGATCAGTTTACATGGTGGCAGATGGAAGCGTTCTGGATTCCAATTGCCATGATATTAATTGTACTGGGCTTATTATGGAAACGTCGGCAGGAAAAAACATCGGCCATCCTGCTCTTCAGTGGGATTCTTGCTCTGTTTGGGGCAGAATTGGAGAGCTTTTTCATTCCTGCCGCAGACAAGGATATGCTATTGTATCTTCTCTATCTGAAAATCTTCATCGCTTCGTTTCTTTTGCTCTCGCTCAAGAATTTTTGGTGGGGCTGGTTCAGTGTCCAGCAACCTCTCCGTTAAACCGGTTTCGTACAGAAACCGGTTTTTTTCTTTGGATAAGAAAGGAGATGTCATTGTAAGGGAAGAAAGCGACTGTTTGGCTTCCGTAAGGAAAAAGAATGAGCGAAGGTATCCACGAGTTTTTCTTATTGTTGGAAGGAAATCTTAGTAAAATGTAGAATAAGATAAAAGTATACAATTCTGAAAAGTTAGATCAGTAAGAAATGTAACCGCTTTAATTTGGACCAAAAATTCTGAGCTAGCGCTCAATCATAATTGAAGAAAGGTTGGGAGAGCATGAATTTTACGTTCACCGAAGAGCAACAGATGATTAGAAACCTCATTCGAGATTTTGCGGAGGGCGAGGTGGCTCCAGGCGCAGATGAGCGCGACAAAACTGGAGAATTTCCTTTAGAAGTATTTAAGAAGATGGCGAAGCTGGATTTAATGGGGCTTCCTTTTCCGGAAGAATATGGCGGAGGCGGCGCGGATACGATTAGCTTTGCGATCGTCACAGAGGAACTGAGCCGGGTATGTGCATCAACAGGGATTACGTATTCCGCCCACATATCGCTTGGCGGCGCACCGATTAATATGTTTGGTACACATGAGCAGAAGCAGACATATTTAACTCCGCTGGCGCGAGGAGAGTATTTCGGCGCATTTGGACTGACTGAGCCGAATGCAGGTTCAGATGCGGGCGGTACGCGTACCACGGCTGTTAAAGAAGGCAATGAATGGGTCATTAACGGATCGAAGTGCTATATAACGAACGCCAGCTATGCAAAAGCACTCGCTCTGACGGCTGTAACTGATAAGAGTAAAGGCACGAGCGGCATTACCGCTTTTATTGTACCGACAGATGCGAAGGGATTTTCCGTTGTGTCTGACTACGAAAAGATGGGACTACATGCATCCAATACGACGCAGCTTTTCATGGAAGATGTTCATGTACCACATGAGAATATGCTTGGTTTAGAAGGAAGCGGCTTCAAACAATTCCTTGCCACATTAGACGGAGGCCGTATTGGAATTGGTGCCATGGCGGTGGGTATTGCACAGGGCGCCTATGAAAAGGCGCTTGCTTACGCGAATGAACGGACACAGTTCGGTCAGACATTATCCAAGTTCCAGGCTATCCAGTTTAAGCTGGCTGATATGGCGATGAATATTGAACTGGCACGTAATATGGTTCATAAGGCAGCATGGCTGAAGGATCAGGGACGCAAATTCTCGAAAGAAGCGGCTATGGCGAAGCTATTTGCTTCGGAGATGTGCATGCGTGTCTGCGATCAGGCGGTACAAATTCATGGTGGTAACGGTTATATGAAAGAGTACCAGGTAGAGCGCTTCTTCCGTGACGCTAAGCTTCTTGAAATCGGGGAAGGAACATCTGAAGTTTTGCGTATTGTTATTTCTCGTGAGATTGGCTGTAAATGAAAAATGATGTAAAATTCTGAATAAAGGGGCAAGGGGATATTCCCTTTGCTCTCTTGTTTCATTTCTTCTACATAATCTGAACTGAAGGAGGAATCAGAGTGAGTGAACCGGCAACGATAACAATAGGGGAGTTGTTGGATCAGACAACAGCCAAATTTCCAGAGAAAGAAGCGGTTATCTATCCAGAAGTGGGATTACGTTATACGTTTTCTGAATTTCAAGCAGTTTGCAATCAGGTAGCAAAAGGATTGATGTCCCTTGGTATTAAACCGGGCGAGCATATTGCTATCTGGGCAACGAATGTGCCAGAATGGGTCACAACCCAGTTTGCATCAGCGAAGATAGGAGCCGTGCTTGTTACCGTAAATACGAGCTATCGGGTTCATGAACTGGAGTATCTGCTTCGACAATCCGATTCGACAACATTTCTGTTAATCGATTCGTTCCGTGGCACAAGCTATACCGATATGCTGTACGAGATTTGTCCGGAATTGAAAGAATGCGAACCCGGACAGCTTAAGGCTAAGCGACTTCCTTGCTTGAAGAATGTAATTCTTATCGGTGATGAGCGCAAGCCTGGTATGTTCGCATGGGAGGACATTTTGGAACGTGCAGCAGAAGTATCGGATAAAGATCTGGCGCATGTACAGAATAGCCTGGATGCGGATGATGTCATCAATATGCAATATACATCAGGTACGACCGGGTTCCCGAAAGGGGTTATGCTTTCTCATAAAAATATCGTCAACAATGCGATAAATGTAGCTGCTTGCCAGAACATAACAGAACAGGATCGCATTTGTATTCCTGTTCCGTTCTTTCATTGTTTTGGTTGCGTTATGGGGACGCTGGCAAGCGTGGCAACTGGTGCGACGATGGTACCGATTATTTCATTCGATCCGTTGAAAGTGTTACAGGCTGTGCAAGATGAGAAATGCACGGCACTGTATGGCGTGCCGACGATGTTTATCGCCGAATTGAATCATCCCGAATTCAACACATTCGATGTAAGCTCGTTGCGTACCGGTATTATGGCAGGTTCCCCATGTCCAAAGGAAGTCATGAAGAAAGTTGTGGAGGTCATGGGCGCAAGTGAGATTACGATCGCATACGGTCAGACAGAATCGGCACCGGTTATTACACAGACACGACCTAACGATACGATTGAGCAGCGCGTGTCGACAGTCGGGCGCGTATTACCGCACGTGGAGGCTAAGATTATCGATCCGGCCACCGGTGATGAAATGCTACAGGGTGAGCAGGGAGAGCTATGCACGCGTGGTGTTCATGTAATGAAGGGATATTACAACATGCCGGAACAGACAGCGAAAGCTATCGACAATGAAGGATGGCTGCATACCGGTGATTTAGCGACTGTTGATGAAGACGGATATTACAAGATTACCGGCCGTCTAAAAGATATGATTATTCGTGGCGGGGAGAATGTATATCCGCGTGAAATCGAGGAATTTCTCTATCAGCATCCGAAAGTTCTCGACGTCCAGGTGGTGGGTGTTCCAGATGAGATATACGGGGAACAAATTCTCGCCTGCATCAAAGTCAGAGAACAAGAGGAATTGACGGTTGAGGAAATTAAAGAATTCTGCGATGGCAAAATTGCGCGTTACAAGATTCCACATTATATACAAATCGTTGATGAGTATCCGATGACTGCATCAGGTAAAATTCAGAAATTCCGCTTGCGAGAAAATGCGATCAAAGAACTCGGCCTTGGGATAAAGTGAAACTTCATTCAGTAGGAGCTTCATCCCCACCTGAACGTTCTCGATTTGTCCAAGTCTTGAGGTGAGGGGATTATTGCCCGTTAAGGTGGGATAAAATAACTACTAACGGATAGAGAGATTGCCAGGTGCGCGGCAGTCTCTCTATTTTGCTGGATAAGAAAGCGATATCTACTTTCTTCCCCTGGTATATAGAACTGCCGTTATGTTGTTAAACTTTCCGTGGAAATGGTAATCTAGTAGGGATGGAGTAGATAAGGAGCGAAATGAGCAGATGATTGAAATTTCACAGCGATTACGAACAATTGGAGACATGGTGGAACAAGGACACCGCGTAGCGGATATCGGTTCTGATCATGCCTACCTTCCTACATATCTTATTCAGAAAGGCATTGCATCTGCTTGCATTGCAGGTGAAGTTAACCGCGGACCATGGCAATCAGCTGCACGCCAGGTACGTTCAGTTGGACTCAGCGAGCGTATCGATGTTCGGTTGGGTGATGGACTGGATGTTATTCATCCAGGTGAAGTAGATACTGTGTGCATAGCTGGCATGGGAGGCAGTCTTATTGTTTCTATTCTTGATAAAGGCATTGAGAAGCTTGCAGGTGTAACACAGCTTTTGCTTGCGCCTAATGTAGCATCGCCGCTTGTTCGACGCTGGCTGCTTGAACACGGCTGGCAACTGAGCAGGGAAAGAATTCTTGAGGAAGATGGAGTTATCTATGAAATTCTGGAAGCGATCCCTGGAAATCCGACTCTTCCGTATGAAAATCAGGAGCGTGAACGAGAAGACTTGCTAGAGGTCGGTCCATACTTATGGCAGGAAAACTCTCCCGTACTGCGTAAGAAATGGGAACAGGAGCTTGATAAGCTCCGTTCTGTACAAATTCAGCTTCAACGAGCGAAAAAACCAGAAGCTGAAGGAAAGAAACAGGAAGTAAGTAAAAAATTGGCCTGGATGGAGGAGATGATAGCATGTATGCAAACGGACAAAGAATAATTCAGTATTTTGAAGAGTTCGCCCCTAAGCATTTGGCGATGGAAGGAGATAAAATCGGGCTGCAGGTCGGTACCTTACAGAAAGAAGTTAAGAAAGTAATGATTGCGCTTGATGTGCTCGAAGACGTCGTCGATGAAGCTATTGCAGAAGGCGTGGATTTAATTATCGCACATCATGCTGTTATTTTCCGACCATTGAAAAGTCTACGCACCGATCTTCCGGCTGGCCGCCTGTACGAAAAACTCATTAAGCATGATATCGCCGTATATGTAGCCCATACGAACCTTGATGTCGCTGAAGGTGGAATTAATGATCTGATGGCGGAAGCACTGGGGCTTACTGATGTTGATATCCTGGAGAAATGGCATGAGCAAAAGTTGAAGAAGATTGTTGTTTACGTTCCACTTTCACATGCGGATGCGGTACGTGATGCCATGTCACAGGCTGGTGCGGGCTCGATTGGCCAGTACAGCCATTGTACGTTCGGGGTTCGTGGAACGGGAACATTCATGCCAGGTGAGGGAACCGATCCGTATATCGGCGAACAGGGTAAATTGGAGGAAGTAGAAGAGGTACGGATAGAAACCATTATGCCGGAAGACATTCAGGCACGCGTGGTCAAAGCAATAATAAAAGCCCATCCGTATGAGGAGGTAGCGTACGATATTTATCCGGTAGAACAGGCGGGTGCCACTCTGGGTATCGGACGTATCGGTAAGTTGAAGGAGTCTGTTACACTGCGTGAGTTTGCCGAACATGTAAAAGCAGCATTTGATGTTACTGGCTTACGGGCCGTTGGCAATCTTGATACAATGGTCCAGAAAGTGGCTGTGCTCGGCGGAGACGGAAACAGTTTTGTTTCCAAGGCGATGTTCCGGGGAGCCGATGTTCTAGTAACAGGAGATATTTATTATCATACGGCTCACGATGCAATGGCAGGTGGACTGTCGATTATCGACCCCGGCCATAATATTGAAAAAATCATGAAACAAGGTGTCAAGAATGTGCTTGATAAACGGATCGAACAAGATAAGCTGGATACGAAAATCATTGTATCCAAAGTGAATACAGATCCGTTTACGTTCTTATAAGTTTTACTTTATAGAGGATGATCAAAAAGTCCAGGAAACAGAACGGCGAATTTCTTCGTTGCGTTGCCCCTCCGCTGCTCACGTAGTCTTCCCCTACGCTCCGCTGCTCGGGTCTGCCGCGTCTTGAACTTCACCGCTCTGTCTGTCCTCCTTTTGAACAATCTCTTATAGAAAAAAAGACAGGTGAGCAGGAGAGAGATGAAGATGACGGAAGCGAGAAATCTATTGGAATGGCATCAGGCCAAGGAGAAGGGAGCGGCAGCACAAAGAGAGCTGGATGAATGGAGGGCACGCGAGGAGGAGCTTGCCGTAAGGCGGAAGGAAGCAGAATTGAAAGTCAAGCAAATCGGCACACCAGCGGAGACCGATATCGATAATCAAATTGCCCTCAAGCTGGCACAGCAGGAATTATGGCTTGTTGATAAAGATACAGAGCGTTTCATGGAAGAAAGATTCGAGAAAGAATTCGCCTTACGTGAAAGCAAACATGAATGGGATGTAAAAGCTGCTGAGCGGGAAGCAGTCCTTAGCAGGGAAGCGTTGGAGCTGTACTACAGAATCGGGGAGAATATTCCGAATCCGGTCGTGGAAGTGAAGCGTAGGTCCTGCATGGGATGTTTTCTCCCGCTATCGGTAGTGAAAATGGAAGAATGGCACAAAGGAAAAACGCTCGTTACGTGCGACGAATGCGGTCGTATTCTTGTGTAAACTCCCGGTTGAATAATCTTCTCGCAATTAGTAAAATAATACGAAAAACAAAAAAATGTACAAAAAGGCTGACATCTTTTTGGGGCATGGTATAATACTCATAATGCTTATTTTACTGGCATAATGGAAACAATGTAAAAGAACAACCGCGAGGGGAAAAGAGGATTTACTTTGTTATCAAGCCATTTAGATCATCGTTTGGAGAAGAAGTTTAAGGAACTATACGAAATCCATTTGGAGCGGTCACGTAAAATCGACTGGAGCTACCACGAATTTTTGCCATGGGATAAAGGACAAGATTTCCGTCGCGTTCCGTATGCGCCTGATCAAGGTAATTTGCCGGACAGCCTCCGTATTGCCGTAGAAACGGCATTGTTGACGGAAGTGAACTTGCCATGGTTTACCAGCTATTTAAATGATACATTCAGAGGTTCATTCTCTGTAATGCATGATTTTATCCATACATGGACCGCGGAAGAAGATCAGCATTCAAGTCTGCTTGAAACTTATCTGTTGCTGACGCGTAACGTTGATCCACATCGTTTGCACGAACTGCGTAAGGAAACTGTAGAGCATGGCTGGGTGGGTAATTTCACTACACCTTTGGAAACGCTGGCATATACTACGCTGCAGGAACTGGCGACAATGGTGTTCTATAACAATGTAGCCCGCGTCGCAAGGGAGAAAGATCCTGATTTGGCAACCCTTTTGCGTCGTCTTTCCAAAGATGAAGTTCTGCATTATGCTTTTTATCGGGATGCGGTGAAAGCGCACCTGGAAGTGGATGAGAATTATATATACCATATCGCTGACGTTATGATTAAATTTACAATGCCGGGTGCCGTCATACCGGATTACGATGAACGTATGAGCGTAATTGCTCGTGAAGCGTCGTACGGCCCGATTGAATATTTCGATCAAGTGTTTGACGTGCTCGTAGATTACTGGCATATCCAACATATACGTCCGAGCATGCCGGAAGCCGAAGCGGCCAGACAGCGCGTGCTGAAGCACTATGACCGTTTAAAAAGAGTATGTGCCCGTCTGCGCGCCGCCAAAGCACGCCCCTAATGATGAATGCTACGCCCGGAATGTATCCGGGCTATTTTTTATGTGGAGAAAGACCGAGCGGTAATGCTCGCGCGTTTTTCTTGCTCACTTCCAGACTTCTATATGGCAGAGGCTGGCCGATTGTGTGAAAATAGGGGAGAAGAGGCCAGAGATGGGAGAGAAAACGATGAACCTGGAATTCTACGGGTTAACTAAGAAGTTACGGGAGTACCGGCTGGACAGCAAGGTTACTCTCAAGGAAATCGAAGAAAAAACGGGAATTTCCCAACAGCGGATGAAGCGTATCGAACAGGGAGTCAGCCCGATTACGGTAGAAGAAGTAGAAATGTTGCTCGCTTTTTATCAGATGGATGCTAATGCGATTCTTGCCTATAACGATTTAGCACGTCCAGCAGGCCGATCGCAGAAGGCGTTGCGTGCCGTTATCTGGATAGCCTTACTGGCGGCGCTTAGCTATGGTGGTTATAAAGGGTATGCGACGCTGCAGGGTGAAAACACCACACAGCCGGCGGACGGAAATGCATCTATTGAAGAGATAATGAAAAAGCAGCCAGAGGGGGGAGAGCAGAAAGTCAGCGAACTTCTTACAGGAGCGCAAGCAGACAAACCGCCGGTTCCAAAGCAGACTGCTGCTTCGGAACAAAAGAAGGAGGCAGCAAAACAGGGTGGCTTTCGCTTAGCAGTGTATGGGGACCGTCCATATCATACCGGCGGGATAACTTCGCTTACGCAGGCGGATTTTCAACTGTTTCCTGTGTCGCAGTTTCAAGTGGGACAGGGAGTGCCTGAGTGGATTAAAAAAGTATCAGAGAAAGCACCAACAGGTCTTGATGTAGCTAATGTTGATATCTTGAAAGGACAAAGCCGGATAGGTATTGCCAAAGAAATTGAGCTACTTAACAAGCATCATGTAAGAGTGCTTGGCTACGGCTCGGCTGAACAGGTATTTCGCCCACAAATCTTCGAAAAAAATGGAGTGAAATACGGATTGATGTCCTACACCCGTGTCGTGCCGGCGGTCGAATGGAAAGCGGAAGGCAAGCAAGTCGGAGTAGCCGATGCGTACGGGAAGCATATTTTTGACGATATCCGACGGGCCAAGCAACAGGTTGACGTATTGATTTTGACCATGTATTGGGGGAAAGAAGGTCAGACATCTCCCGAACAGTACCAGAAAGATCTAGCATATAATTTGCTTGATGCAGGAGTGGATATGGTTGTGGGACATCGTAGTTCTATCAGGCAGCCATACGAACTATATAATGGAAAATACATTTTTTATAATCTTGGTCCGTCACAGTTAGATGTACTGTTTGATGGGAAAAATATCAAAGAAATCGCAATTGTTCAAAATAGTGAAAGAAGCGTACTTCCACGGGAAAGTCAGAAAAAATAAAAATGATAGACAAAATATTTTGTTGTCTTCCTCCTGAGTGATGTGTATAATTATCAACATAAATTAATAATTATACTAAAAGGGGAAGCATAAGATGACAACGTGGAAAAAGGCAGGGATATTGTTTCTTATTATTGTGATGGGGCTTATGGCCGTCGCTTGTGGAAACAAAGCAGAGACTACAACAAAGGGCAATGCAAACGCCGACAAAAAAATTGTAGCGGTAACGCATGCACAATTCCGTCCGTTTGAATACATGAATGCCCAGGGGAAACCGGAAGGCTTTGATATTGATATTATTAATGCAATTGGAAAAGAACTCGGCTGGCAGGTCGAAGTACAGGATACAGGATTCGATGGCGCGCTAGAACAGGTGAAGAACGGTAAAGCTCAGGTGGCTATCGCGGCGATTACCATTAATAAGAAGCGACAGCAGTCATATGCATTCTCTGATCCGTATTTTGATGCAAAGCAGTTGATTATGGTGCCTGAAGGTTCTCCGATAAAGACGCTACAGGATATTAAAGGCAAGAAAGTAGCCGTACAGCTATCTACGACCGGTGCGCTTCTGGCGGAAGATGTTCTGGGCAAAGGAAACAAGGATATCTTCCAGTTTGAAGATCTACCATCTGCCATGGACGAGTTGTATAACAAGCGGGTCGATGTGGTTATCGGTGACAACGTACCGATGATGGAGCAGATGGCCAAAGTATCTAAACCGGGCTTTGTTACGTTCGATGACCCAACCATACCAAAGGAATCATACGGCATCCTTATGCAAAAAGGGAATGATGAGATGGTAAAACAGGTGAATGGTGCGTTGAAAAAGATTAAAGAAAACGGCACGTACGATGAAATCTATAAGAAGTATTTCTCTGAGAAGTAAGATGGAAGAAAAAGAGAATCTGCCGATTCTCTTTTTTTATTCCCAAATCTTCTGCATTCCTGTTACAATAGAGAATGTTACAGACATGCGGGCCAAAGCTACGGGTATTTTCCGGATGTCGCCCGACTACGCATTTTTACATAAAGCGGAGCAGATTCAACCCCGAAAAGCCGTGAGTACGGTGATGGGCAGGTGGCGTACAGGCATGGTTCGGGAATAAGGAGTTTGACGTAGATGAGAAGAAAAGTAAAATTGGGCGCGATTGCTCTATTCGCGTCGTTAAGTGTATTAACCGGATGTAATACGAAAGTAATTGAACGTGAGAACCAGGCGTTGAAAATTGAGCTCGATAACGTAAAAAAACAATTGAGTGATAGTCGCCAACAGACCAAGCAGGTGACTGACGAGAAGGCAAAGCTGGAGCAGCAAATCGAGCGCCTGAAAAGCGCGGAAGTGGACGAGCAAACGCTGCCACAATTGGCTTACTTAATGGAACAGGAGTCCCGTGCGGCACTTCGTAGCGCATATGAAGCCAGCATGCCGCTGATAAACGGAGCGAATGGAGATAAGTTTAGGAAGGCAGCGCTGACTCAGTTCCAGCGTGCCCTGGCGCCGCATGCGACACAGGAATACATTGACATAGAGACGCGCCGTCTTCAGGACACATGGGCAGCTAAAGAACCGACTATTTTTCCAACCGATAAAGTAAAGCAGGTTACGTTAAAGCAAAAAGATGATAAGCAAGCGGTCGTAGAGGCGCTTATTACACGTTCTAGTCCCAATCAGCCTCAGACCAGCCAGGACTATCTTATGACGATTACCGTAGAGAAGACGGAGCTAGGATGGAAGCTAAAAAATACCAAGACAGACCCGGCTCCAGTTGAGCATCCAGCGACAACACAGGATGGTTCAACCGGGGATCCGGCAAACAAACCCTCCTGATGCTAGAGATCAGGAGGGTTTGTTTTGTTACAGTGTCAGCTTGATACTGCTATCATCTCGAATAGGATAGAGGGTGCGCCGTATTGACTATGTCCGCCAGGCATTGAGAAATCGAAATCGTCTGCTTGCTTAATCGGTTGTGCAAACATATCAAAAAAGTTATGCGCGATAGTGATTTCTTTCACTGGTGAGGTGATTTGTCCGTTCTCGATGCGAAAGCCCTGCGCCGCAAGCGAGAAGTCACCGGAGACCGTATTTGTACCGGAATGAAGTCCCTGTACATCCGTGATATAAATCCCGTTCGTCATTTCGGAGAACAGGTCATTTAGCCCGGTTGTGCCATTCGGTATTTGCAGACGATGGGGGGCGATTTGCACTGTTCCCTTGTAGCTGCGAATGCCGTGGCCGGTAGGCGTCTGTTTCATTTCCGCTGCGGTCTGAAGACTGTGAAGATAACTCTCTACAATCCCATCCCGCACTAAATAGCGCGCAGATGTATCCATGCCTTCATCGTCGAATAAAACGCGCTCGTGCCCGGAATATGGATCGTCCAGCAAGTCGAGTGAGCCGAATAGTTTCTCACCGAGTTGGCCTTCGAGGCGAGACGTACCTTGCAGAACATTTCGTGCTGAGAATACCCCGCTATAGACGCCGAGCAACGAGCAGACAACACGGCGATCCAACACGGCTTGATATCGGCCGACAGGTATCGGTTTGCCGCCCAGTTTGCGACGGGCTTTGCCTACAGCCTCATCAATTAGCTTGGCGCGGTCTAGCTTACTTAAATCTCCCATATAGTATGCGCTGTCTGTCTCCACTTCTTCACCACGTTTTACGATGACAGACAGGTACGCCATACTATAGTTGGAACGATACGTTTTATCTAATCCGTGTGTATTGGCGATTTGGCGCGTACTTTCTCCTGAACTTATCATTGCGTAGCTGACGTCCGACACTTCTTCGGCGGCCCTTGCTTGTGCTTCCAACTCAAGTGCAAGCGTAATCTTATCTTCTTCTGTAAGGTCAGGCTGACTGTCATGCCAGCTTCCTTTCTGTTTCTCCTGAAGCATGGGTTCTTTCTCTTTCATTAAAGAAGCGTTATCCTTCACCATGTCCAGTAAGGTCTCGAATTCGTGAGGGCGGAGTCGTTCTGTATAAGCGTAGCCGGTACCAGACTGGTATGTGCCGCGAACGCCGAGCCCGGCTGTATCGGTTTTTTTGTATGATTCGATTTTTCCTTCATACGCTTGGACACTGAAGTTTATGGATTGACTGGTCAGTACCTCAAGTTCAGCGATTCGTTTTTTTTCGGCAAGTTCGAATAGTTGTTGAATCATTGGCCGCTCCCCCCAACCGTCAATTGTGATACACGCAGCGCAGGTTGGCCGACGTTAACTGGGATGGACCCGCTGATCGAACCGCACATTCCCTGTCCCGGCAAGAAGTTATTGCCCACCATGTCGACATCGTACATTGTCTGTCGCCCATTCCCGATTAAGGTGGCCCCTTTGACCGGATACGTAAGCTTGCCATTCTCGATCATATATCCTTCTAATACGGCGAAATTAAAATCTCCAGTCGTCGTATTCACGCTGCCGCCGCCCATTGTTTTGGCGTACAGTCCGTACTCGGTAGTGGCAATCATGTCTTCAAGCTTGTCGGTGCCACCTAGAATATACGTATTGGTCATGCGGGATGTAGGGGCGAAACGATATGACTGGCGCCGCGATGAACCGGTAGATTCCATCCCCATGCGCCGTCCATTCAACTTATCGACAAGATATCCTTTAAGTATGCCTTTTTCAATTAGCACGTTGCGCTTGGCCGGAGTGCCCTCGTCATCGATATGAAGTGAGCCCCATTCATTGTTAATCGTACCGTCATCCACTGCGGAGACTTTGTTACTGACGACTTGTTGCCCCAATTTGCCAGCGTAAGGTCCTTTGCCTTTGGCAACTGCTGTAGCCTCCATCCCATGCCCGCAAGCTTCATGGAAGATGACGCCGCCGAATCCGTTATCGATAACGACCGGCATTTTGCCGCCTGGGCATGGCTTAGCCTCCAGCATGCGGACCGCTGTATCTGCCGCTGACTCGGCCAGTGCGCGTAGATCGAGCTCATTGTAGAATTCGAACCCTTTCTGTGCGCCAGGAGCGACATATCCCCGCTGCTTTTGTCCATCTTCGGTAGCAATAGCTTCTACGAAGATGCGGGTGCGCACGCGTGTATCTTCCGCCCATACACCTTCTGAATTAGCGATGAGCACTTTCTGTGTTTCATCAAAGTAGCGGGTCCGTACCTGCGAGATGGCGGTATGGTATGCCATGGCATGATGATTTAGCTCGGCCAGTACATCCCGTTTTTGATGGATTGAGACGACACGTGGATCGATTTGCGCGAGGTGGCGAGGCACGAAAAAACGTTTCTGGAACGTAATCGTTTTATTTTTATGCTCGCTTTTTTTGGCTGCCTGGGAGAGAAGGCGGGCGGTTTCGATGAGGTGTTCTTCGTCTTCATTGCTGGTATACGTATAGAGGTAATCGTTTCCATGAAAAATGCGTATACCGATGCCGAAATCCTGTCCGGAGCGTGCTTTTTCCACTTCGCCTTTGACCATAGAAATATTTTGCTCGACTTTGTTCTCAACAAACACTTCGGCAAAATCTCCACCGTAAGACAGAGCGGCAAGCATCACTCGTTCAATTGTTGCCGGATGAAGCATTGTGCATCTCTCCTTTCCTTTTTTTCCATTTTATACGATTATAATATAAGTTAGGATACATAAATTCAGAAAGGATTTATCAGAATTATGTATTTTGTTTACATATTACGCTGTGCCGACAATTCTTTATATACCGGATGCACGCCGAATATAGAGGAACGGGTAAAAAAACACAATGCAGGAAAAGGGGCGCGCTATACGCGCGGACGAACCCCTGTGGAAGTTGTGTATATAGAGGAAGCAGCAGACAGAAGCGCCGCTTTAAAACGAGAATACGCCATTAAGCGTTACTCCAAGCAGCAAAAAGAACGTTTAGTCAGCGGACGGATGGAAGAATGAGGATTGCGTAAAAATCCGTAAGCAGAGCACCTTAATGACTGGGGGTGAGATTCATGGCTAAACGTTCTAAAGCAGGCACTGACATTAACAAAGTGCGTCAGCAAAACCAAGCTTCAGCTTCCCAATTCGGAGCTGACACTGAGTTTGGTAGCGAGACAAATGTTCAGGCTGTTCGCCAGGCTAATCAACAGTCTAAAGCGAAAGCTGCACAACAGCAACAACAGAACAAGTAGTGAAAGAAGCATCATCCCAGGCTCCGACAATAGTCGGAGCTTCTTCTTATATGTGGTCATTGTGTACGTATCGAAATATGACTGTTTCCTTGCTTAAACAAAGCATGTGTGCATACGAAAAGAAAAAAGGAAAAGCTGGTCAGATTTTCTTTAGAAAAGTTCTTGCGTATTTTTTGAGGAAGTGATATATTTGTATATGTCGCCGCTAAATTAAGCGACAAACGATAAAAGATACACATTGCACTTTGAAAACTGGATACAGAAGAACAATGCGCAATTAGGAAAATCCAAATTGTAATAAAGCGTGTTCAAAAACGAGGACAAACAGAGCCGTGAAGTTCAAGGCGCGGCAGACCCGAACAGCGGAGCGTAGGTAAGACTACGTGAGCAGCGGAGGGACAATGCAACGCAGAAATTCAAAGCGCTGTTTCCCGGATTTTTTGAACATTCTCTAATAAGGTGATAACCCTTTGATGGTTAANAACGACGAAACGGGGAGCTGTAAGCGAGCTTTGATCCGGAGATATCCGAATGGGGAAACCCACTATCCGTAATGGGATAGTACTCCTGCCTGAATCCATAGGGCAGTGAGAGGCATACCAGGCCAGG